>JARRNI010000596.1:0-6353 GCA_037385125.1 Pseudolabrys sp. | reverse complement strand
GAGGCGCATCCGCTCGTCGAGTTCGAGCTGGTCATCGACCGCGCGCGCCAGACCACGCGCAAGGTGCGCTTCGTCTCCGAGCACTTCTCCACCCACCTGTTGCGCGCCGACTGGGAGATGGCGGCGCCGATCGACAAGAGCGCCGAGGACGCGCTCATCGCCCGCGTGATCGAGGCCATGCCGAAGGTCGACGCGGTGGTGCTGTCCGACTACGCCAAGGGCGCGCTCACCCCGCGCGTCATCCGTGCCGTGATCGACGCGGCCAACGAGCAAAATAAGCCGGTGGTGGTCGACCCCAAGGGCCGCGACTATTCGATCTACCGCGGCGCCACCTTGATCACGCCCAACCGGCAAGAGCTGGCCGACGCCACCCGCACGTCGGCGCTGAGCGACGACGAAATCGCGGCGGCCGCCAAGTTCTTGCGCGAGCAGTTCGACGCTCGCGCCGTGCTGGTCACCCGCAGCGAGGACGGCATGACGCTGGTCGCCGCGGAAGACGCCGTGCATGTGCCGGCCTATCCGGTCAAGGTGCGCGACGTGTCCGGCGCCGGCGATACCGTGGTGGCGGTCCTGGCGGCCATGCTGTCGCTCGACGCCGATTTCGAATCCGCCATGCGTGCCGCCAATGCCGCCGCCGCCGTGGTGGTGGGCAAGCGCGGCACCGCCAGCGTTTCGCTGGCCGAGCTGCGCGCGCGCATCCTGCCGGCGGCGACGCTGGCGCCGGAAGAGAAGATCGTGTTCGACTGGAGCCAACTCGACGATCATCTCAATGAGTGGCGCAAACAGGGCCTGCGCGTCGGCTTCACCAATGGCTGCTTCGATCTCCTGCATCCCGGCCATATCCGCCTGCTGGCCGGCGCGCGCGAAGCCTGCGACCGGCTGGTGGTGGGGCTCAATGCGGACGCTTCGGTGACGCGGCTGAAGGGCGAGGGCCGTCCGGTGCAGCCGGTGGAGGCGCGCGCCGAGCTGCTGGCCGCGCTGGAGGCGGTCGATCTCGTCGTGGTGTTCGAGGAGGACACGCCGGAGAAGCTGATCGCCCGCGTCAAGCCCACCGTGCTGGTCAAGGGCGGGGACTATACGCGCGAGCAGGTGGTCGGCGCCGATCTCGTTGAGTCGCTCGGCGGCCAGGTGATCCTGGTCGATCTGGTGCCCGGCCATTCGACCAGCGCCATGGTCGAGCGCAGCCGCGCTTCGAAGAAGCGCTGACCACTTCGAGCGATGCGCCATCCGCTCGATCACGAGATGCGGCTGATCGCCGGTTTCTTCAAAGACCGCAAAGGCTATTTCGTCGAGGTCGGCGCCAACGAGCCGCGCGCGCGCTCGCAGACCTTTCACCTGGAACAGGCCGGCTGGACCGGCGTGCTGATCGAGCCGCAGTCGCAGCTCGCCGCGCGCTTGCGCGCCGAGCGCAAGGCAAAAGTTTTCGCTGTCGCCTGTTCGTCACCCGAGAATGCCGGCAAGACGCTGCCGCTGCATGTCGCCGGTCCCTTGTCGTCGCTCGACCGAGCGCGCATGGCGCCGGGCGCGAGCCCTGAGACGGTCATCGAGGTGCCGGTGCGCACCCTCGACAGCGTGCTGGAGGAAGCGGGCACGCCAGCCGGCTTCGATTTCCTCTCCATCGACGTGGAAGGCCATGAGATCGAAGTGCTGCGCGGTTTCGACATCGCGCGCTGGCGCCCGCGCCTGATCCTGCTGGAGGACCACGTCGGCGATCTTTCCAAGCATCGTTATCTCAAAGCGGCCGGCTATCGCATCGTGCGGCGCTACGAGAACAACGGCTGGTACGTCCCGCGCGATGCGCGCGACAGGGCCAGCCTCGCGGACCGCTGGGAAATCCTGCGCAAATACTATCTCGCGCTGCCGTTCCGCAGGCTGCGCAACCTCTCGCGGCGTTTGCGAAAAGGGCAACGGTGATTGTGCACCGTGTTCTATCCGCCTCATTTTGAGGAGCGCTGCGCGCCTCCTCAGCATGAGGCCGAACGAGAACGCGCGCGGCAAAAAGCATGTAAGCATTCATGGCGCCATGCTGCTATCTCCTTATTTTCACAACCAAAAATCCCCCGACAAAACTTATCCCCGCTCGGAAAAGTGCCCTCATAATCCGCGGCATCCCGCCTCGTTACCGAGGGGTGTCTGATCAGCATCTTCAGACACGGGGCGGGGAGCGGTGGCCGGGGAATGACACGCATTCGGAGATGCGGTTGCGTGGCCCGGCGGTCCAAGCCGCGCCCTTCCTGGCGTGCCTGCCGCACGTCGAGGTCTTCTGACGGCTGGTAAGCCTGTGGCGCGGTCAGAGCGCCGCCGGCCGAGTAGCCAGGGTTGAAACGGTGGAGTGTCGTTCGGCTCGTAAAGGGTCGTGATGACGAACGGACGACCACCGGGGAAGACGCGGAGCAAACCTAAAAACACTGCGCGCGGGACGCCTTGGGACTGGCGGACTTGCGGCAATACCGGTTTCGACAAGCGTCGATGTCGCGAGGCGTCGAGGCCCGCGGGTCCGTTCGGACCCGAGAGCGTCCCGCGCGCCCTCGGCATTTATCAAGAGCGGGCGGCTTGTCGCGCCGAAGCCCGAAGGGCGGAGGTGGACGGAAAGACGGGCCTACCCGGGGCCGGCATAAGAATACGGGCGACGGCGCATGTCCGCGTGGGCTGTTTGACAATTAGACTTATTCAGCGAAAAAGGGCGCACGACAAATACTCTGCTGTCGTCCTCCGCGAAAGCGGGGGACCCAGTAATCACTTTGAGTGCAGTGATTACTGGATGCCCCGCTTTCGCGGGGCATGACGGCCGAGTTTGGTGGACGGCAATTCACTTACTCTCACGCCGGAACGCCTTGCTCTCCGGCGGCTGCCATCCCTGCGCTTCCTCGTAGCGCTTGGCGTAGCGGTAGAACGTGCCCTCGAAATTGCCGAAGGCAATAACGAAGCCGGCCCAGCCGTCGATGAAGCCACGCTTGAAGATGTAATGCTTGATGAACGACCACAACCCGTGCCCGAGCGCGCTCGCCATGCTGACGCGCTTGCCCTTGAGCTTCGGCACACCGAGCGAGGAATAGCGGTTCATCTTGCGGATCACCTCTTCCAGATTGCGGAAGGGGAACTGCCGCTCAGGTTCTCGAAGCCCTCGTGCACCGGCTCGAGCGTGTAGCGCAATCGCCCTTTGCGGAAGAGCTGGGGCTGGCGGAAATTCGGATACCAGCCCGAGCCCTTGATCCAGCGGCCCATCATGTAGCTTCTGCGCGGCACGCGATAGACGTCGTGCGCCGGCTGGCCCGCGATGAGCGCCAGGATCTCGTCGCGCACCTTCGTCGGTCGAGAAGGAATCGACCACCACCACCTCGTCCGCCCACAGCACGCTTGCGACCGCCGCCTCGATCTTCTCGGCCTCGTTGAAGGTCAGGATATAGGCGGAAATCTTCTGCATTGTCAGGTGGTTGCCACATTTAGGCCGTGCGGGGGGGTGCACGTTACCACTGCCAGCCGTGCGGGCCCTAGGGATTTGTCGACGCCGGGCAGTTCGGCTAAAGCCTAGCTTCGAAGGGGAGGCCGCGTGGCCGCGCTGATTTCCGTCATCGTCACGACCTACAACCGCGAGGATGCGCTCGACGCGGTGCTGCGCGCGCTCGCGTGCCAGACCGACCGGGATTTCGAGGTGATCGTGGCCGACGACGGCTCTCGGACCCCCACGGCCGAACTGGTCAAGCTCTGGCAGGGCAAGCTCGGCCGCCCGCTCGCCCATGTCTGGCATGAGGACCGCGGCTTCCGCGCGGCGGAAATTCGCAACCGCGCCATCCTGGCCGCGCGCGGCGCCTACGTGATCTTTCTCGACGGCGATTGCCTGACGCGGCCGGATTTCGTTACCGCCCACCGCCGACTGGCCGAGCCCGGCTGGTTCGTCACCGGCAACCGGGTGCTGCTCTCGCCCGAGCTGACTGCAAGAGTGTTGCGCGACACGCTGACGCCGGAGACCTGGGGCCCGGCGGCCCTCCTGACGCAGCGCCTGCGCGGCGGCGTCAATCGCCTGGGCGCGCTGCTGCGCCTGCCGCTCGGGCCCTTGCGTCGGCTGCGCCGCAAGCGATGGCGCGGCGCGCGCTCGGCCAATCTAGCGGTCTGGCGCGCCGACCTGGCGCGCGTCGACGGCTTCGACGCCGATTACAGCGGCTGGGGCAAGGAGGATTCCGACATCATCGTCCGCCTCCTGCGCGCGGGCGTACAGCGCAAGGACGGTGCCTTCGCCACCGGCGTGCTGCACCTGTGGCACGCCCAGGCCGACCGCGGCCGGCTCAGCGAAAACGAGCGCAGGCTCTCCGACATCGTCGTCGGCGATGCGATCCGCGCCCGGCGCGGCCTGTCCGCGCTGCAACCGGCGGCGGCCGCCGCCACGGCGGGTTAGCCGATGAGCGGGCTTTCGATCGCGGCGCCCTTCGACCGGGCCAGGCTCGCAGCCGTAGCCGACGCCCTGATGGTCGCTGTCGCGGTGGCGCTGCCGTGGTCGACCTCGGCGGTCGGCATTCTGCTGGTGTTGTGGCTGCTCGCGCTCATTCCCACTCTCGATTGGCCGCAGGTGCGGCGCGAGCTGCTCACCGCCGCCGGCGGCCTGCCGGTGCTGCTGTGCGCGCTCGGTGTCATCGGCATGGCCTGGGCTGATGTTTCATGGGCGGCGCGCTGGGGCGGGCTCAATTCGTTCTTCAGACTGCTGGCGATCCCGCTGCTGATAGTGCAGTTTCGCCGCTCGGAGAATTGCATTGCGCTGCTGATCGCCTCCTGGGCGGTGGCGATTTGGCGGGACTTGCCGAAGGGCTCGACCGACTTCGGCGTCGCGGTCAAAAGTTACATCGTGCAGAGCGTCGAGTTCGCGATTTGCGCAGCCGGTTTGCTCTACCTTGCGGTCGAGGCGGCGCAGGCGCGGCGCTGGATTCGTTTCGCGGTGTTGTTCGTCATTGCCCTGGCGTTTCTTCAGGACATTTTTTTCGTCGCCACCGGCCGGACGACACTGGTGATTATTCCGGCGCTGGTCGTCGTCTATGGCGCGCAGCGCTTCGGCCGCAAGGGATTTGTTGCGGCCGCTATAGTGGCGGTGGTCTTGGCGGCAGGCGTGTGGGTGAGTTCTCATTACGTGCGGCTTCGTGTCGACAAGATCTTCACGGCGACCGACAGAGATGTTCCGGCGCGCGGCAGCCGGACGTTCAGGGCTCGAGGGGGAAGTGTCGACCAACCCGCACAATCAGACCTTCGCAGTCGGCATTCAGCTCGGCTTGCTTGGCATCGCGGCGCTGTGGGCGATGTGGCTTGCCCATTTCTTCCTGTTCCGCGGCGGCGGCCTGGCGGCGTGGATCGGTGTGGTCATGGTCACCCAGAATGTTGTCGGCTCGCTGTTTAATTCGTTCCTGTTTGATTACACGGAGGGGTGGCTTTATGTCATCGGTTTCGGCGTCGTGGCGGGGATGTACCTTCGCGAGCGTGATGCCGCGCGTCCCGCCATGGCCGCCATTGCGCCGAAAACATGACGCCGTTCCGGCTGCCGCCCGCGCCGAAAATTCTGGTCATCGCGCTGCGCCGGCTCGGCGACGTGCTGCTGACCACGCCGCTCATACGCAGCCTGCGGCGGGCCTGGCCGGACGCCACCATTGATGCCCTAGTCTTCGCCGACACCGCCGGCATTCTCGACGGCAATCCCGACGTTGATGCCGTCGTTCCCATGCCGGCGCGCCCGAGCGTCGCGCAAAGCCTGGCGCTGGCGGCGCGGCTTTGGCGCAACTACGACCTCGCCGTGTCGACGCAATGCGGCGACCGTCCGACCTTCTTCGCGGTTGTCGCCGGCCGCCGCGCCGTTGCGCCGGTGGAGTTGACGTCCAATGGCCGGTTCAAGCGCGCCTTTCTTCATCGCGGTATTCCCTACGTCAGCGGCATTCATCGCGTGGAAGAGATGCTGCGGCTCGCCGACCTCATTGGCATCGCGCGCGCGCCCGCGTTGGTAGCGCCACGGCCGCGCGCGCTGGACGGCCTGCCGGCTGGCGATTACGCGGTCATCCACGCAGCGCCCATGTTCCGCTATAAGCAGTGGACGAAAGATGGCTGGCGCACGCTGGCGGATTGGCTGGCCGGGCGCGGGTTGACGGTGGTCGCCACTGGCGGCCCGGGCGAAGCGGAGTCGCGCTATCTTGACGAGGTCTGGCGCGGCGGGACGCCAGTGCGCCGCCTGGACGGCCAACTCGATTGGCGGCAGCTTTCAGGGCTCCTGGCCAAAGCGCGGGTCTATGTCGGGCCCGATACGTCGGTGACCCATCTCGCCGCCGCCGCGGGCTGCCCGACCGTGGCGCTTTACGGTCCGACCGATCCGCGGCTGTGGGGGC
>JARRNI010000595.1:0-3294 GCA_037385125.1 Pseudolabrys sp. | reverse complement strand
GGATTGATAGAGGCGGAAGATCGCCTGGGTGCCGTCCTCGCCGTGCCCCTGTGCTTTGAGCTTTTCGTAGAGCTGCTTGGCCAGCGCGAGGCCGGGTAAATCCAGCTTCATCTGCGCGGCTTCCTCGAGCGCAATGCCGAGGTCCTTGATGAAATGGTGGACATAGAAACCGGCGCTGAAGTCGCCGGCTATCATTTTCGGCCCCAGCCCGTTGAGCAGGAAGCTCGAAGCGGCGCCGGTGCCGACCACCTTGAGCACCGTCGCCGGATCGAGACCGGCCGCCTTGGCATAAGCCAGGCACTCGCTGACGCCCATCATGGTGCTGGCGATGGCAATCTGATTGGCCATCTTGGTGTGCTGGCCGGCGCCAGAGCCGCCCATATGGGCGATGTTGCCGCCCATGCAGTACAGCAGCGGCTTCACCCGATCGAAGGCGGCCTTGTCGCCACCCACCATGATGGCGAGCTTGGCGTCGCGGGCACCGACATCGCCGCCGGATACCGGCGCGTCCAGCGTGGTGATGCCTCTCTCGGTGGCCCCCTTGGCGATGCGAACGGCGAGCGTCGGACTCGAAGTGGTGGCGTCGATCAGAATGGCACCGGCTTTCGCATTCTCGACCAGCCCATCAGCGCCGAGATAGACCTGCTCGACATCGGCGGGATAGCCGACGATGGTGACGATGACATCGCAGTGCGGCGCCAGCGCGGCGGGCGACTCGTGCCAGACCGCGCCCTTTTCGATCAGCGGCTCGGCATTGCCGCGGCTGCGGTTGTAGGTGTGCAGCTTGTAGCCGCCGGCGAGGATGTGCCCCGCCATGTGCCGGCCCATGATGCCGAGCCCAATGAAACCCACCGAATCGATGCCGTGCGGCATTGGCCTCTCCTTCTCAACCTCATCTGGACTTGGCGTTGCGCAACAGCGCGCGAATGCCCTGCGGGTTCAACGGCTGGCGCTCGACTGTCACGTCGAACGGCGCCAGCGCGTCGTTGACCGCATTGCTGAGCGCGCCAATCGCGCCCATGACGCCGCCCTCCGCCATGCCCTTGATGCCGGCCGGCGTGCTCTTGTTGGGCGTGTGCATGGGAATGATCTCGAAATTCGGGGTCTCGCACGATGTGGCGACGAGGTAATCCGCCAGCGTGCTGGTGACGTTCTGGCCGGTCTCGGCGTCATACTCGACGTGCTCGAGCAGCGAGCCGCTCAGCCCCATGGCGATGGCGCCCTGCTGCTGGCCGCGCACGATCAGCGGGTTGAGCACGGTGCCGCAATCCTCCGCCACCACATAGCGCTCGATGGCGATGCGGCCCGTTTCAACGTCGACCTCGACCACGCAGGCATGGGTCGCATTCGAATAGGTCATCGGCGGCGGATCGTAGGTCTGGGAGAAGTCGAGCCCGGGCGGCACGCCTTCCGGCAGCGAGCTCGGATCGAGATAGGCGGTGCGCGCCACATTGGCGAGCGTAAGCCCGGTCGCCGTCCACTGGCCCTCGACCCGGCGCTCGATATTGCCGGACACCATGCGCAACTCGTCGGCGCTGTTGAGCTTGAGCAGCGCGGCGGCAATCGCCAGCACGCGCGCACGCGCCGTCTCGCCGACCCGGTAGAGCGCGCCGCCGCCGGCGGTGGCGCCGCGGGCGCCGCGGCTGCCCATGCCGTAGGGCGCGACATCGGTATTGCCGAGCTGAATGCGCACGGAGCAGGCATCGACGCCGAGCCCTTCCGCCACCGCCTGCGCGAGCGCCGTCTCGTAGCCCTGCCCGGTGCCCATCAGCCCGACCGAGGCATTGACGGCGCCACTCGGTTCGATGCGCAGCCACACCGCCTCGTGTCCCGAGCCCGGGATACCGGCCGACTTGTAGAAGCGCGAGCCATAGGTGGTCGATTCCACCACCGTGCAGAGACCGATGCCGAGATAGCGGCCGTCTTCACGCGCCGCCGCCTGACGCTGGCGCAGCGCCGGATAGTCGACCGCGGCGGCGGCCGCTTCCAACGTTTCCGCCGGCGTGATGTCCTCGAGCACCTCGCCGGTCGCCATGGTGTAGGGGAAATCCGCGGCCTTGAGCGCGTTCACCCGCCGCACCTCGAGCGGATCGCGGCCGAGCTTGCGGGCGATGGCATCGATGGTGCCTTCCATCACCCAGCTCGTGATCGACATCGGCGCGCGCATGGGTCCGGCGCCGCATTTATTGGTCAGCGCGACCTTGACGTCATAGGCATAGGTGTCGACGCGGTAAGGCCCGGTCAGGATCATGGCGACGACGCGGGCGAGATAATTGGCCGGATAAAAACAATACGCGCCGAAATCCTCTTCGATGGCCAAATCGAGCGCCAGGATACGGCCGTCGCGGTCGACGCCCGCGCGCACGCGGCAGGTCTCCTCGCGGGCGTGGCTCGCAGCCTGCAGGTTCTCCATGCGGTCCTCGCGCCAGCGCACCGGCCGGCACAGATGGCGCGCGAGCGCCGCCACCGTCAGCTCCTCACGGTAGAGCGCGATCTTCTGGCCGAAGCCGCCGCCCACGTCGGGCACGATCACGGTGACCTGGGATTCCGACAGACGCAGGCGCGTGGCCAGCTGCGTGCGCAAGGGATGCGGCACCTGGTTGCCGATATGAAAGGTCAGGTGTTGGCGGCCGGCGTCCCAGATGGCGAGGCAGCCGCGGGTCTCGATCGGCAGGTGAGTCTGGCGGTGCTGCGAGAACGAGGCCTCGACCACCGCATGGGCGGCCTTCATCCGCGCTTCGACGTCGCCTTTCGCGAAGGCCTGATGCGATACCAGATTGTTTGCAAGACTGTCGTCGACCAGCGGCGCCCCGTCGCGCACGGCATCGCCATAGTCGAGCACCGCCGACAACGCCTCGTAGTCGATCTCGACCGCCTCGGCGGCATCTTCGGCCAGGTAACGGTCGGTCGCCACGATACAGACGACCGGATCGCCCTGGAAGCGCACCTTGTCGAGCGGCAGCGTGGTGATCTCGGTCGGCTGTAGTCCCTCGATCGGCGGCGCCATGCGCAGCGTGGTGGTCCACTGCATCACGTCATGCGCCGACACCGCCGCCACGACGCCGGGCATCTTGCGGGCCGCATCGAGGTCGAACGACTTGATGCGCGCATGCGCATAGGGCGAGCGCACGAAGCAGGCATGCAGCGCGCCGGGCACCGCGATGTCGTCGAGATAACGTCCCTGCCCCGTGAGCAGGCGATAGTCTTCCTTGCGCGGCAGGGGTTGCCCGATCTGCCGGAATTCCCTGGTACCACTCATGCGCGGGCGGCCCGCATGGCCGCCGCGGCCTTGCG
>JARRNI010000594.1:0-3295 GCA_037385125.1 Pseudolabrys sp. | reverse complement strand
GTCGATGGTGGCGTTGAGCTTGGTCACCGGCTCGAAGGCGGGAACGTCGTCGACTTCCTGGTAGACCTTGCGGAACTTAGTTTTCGGATCGCGCCCGCCTGTCATGGCGATGACCGGCGAATGGGCGAGACAAGCGTCGCGTAAGCCCGCGGCAAGGTTGAGCGCACCGATCACCTGCGCCATGCAGATGCCCGGCTTGCCGGAGGCGCGCGCATAGCCGTCGGCCATGTAGGCGGCCGCTTTCTCGCCGTGGCAATGCACGCGCGCGATCTTGGTGCGGCGCTCCATCTCAGCGAAGGTGCGCCGCAATACCGCCGGCACCATGAAAACATGGGTCACGCCGTAGCCGACGAGCATGTCGGCGAGCACTTCCGCGCCGGTGCGTTTTTGATTGTGGCCGACAGCGTGCATTTCTCCTCCCTATCATCGCCCGCGAGAGCGGGCGATCACTCCGGATTGAATTTCATTGCGATGCCGTTAATGCAATATCGCAATCCCGTTGGGGGCGGACCGTCGGGAAAAACGTGGCCGAGATGGCTGCCGCAGCGGCTGCAATGCACCTCGGTGCGCACCACGCCGTGGCTCGTGTCCTCTTCGGTTTCGACCGCGCCCGGCTCGGGATCGTGGAAGCTCGGCCAGCCGGTGCCGCTCTCGAATTTTTTGTGCGAGACGAACAGCGGTTGCCCGCAGCCCGCGCAGGCGAAAGTGCCGGCGCGCTTCTCGTAATCGAGCGCGCAGGAGCCCGGCATTTCGGTGCCGTGCTCGCGCATGATCGCGTATTGCTCAGAGCTTAGAATCTTGCGCCATTCGGCTTCGATGTGGGTGACCGGATATTGCTTCGCAACCATGATGGCCTCTCGATATTCTTGCCGGGTATCGCATATCGTGCCCAAAAATGTTATGTAAATATCAGGCGCAGGAGACGTGCAACATGACCGTGAACGCACCGGCACGGCCTGTTTCGGGAACCATGGACGTGGACGAGTTCATGGCGTTTCTTGAGACGCGGCCCGATGAAGAACGGTGGGACCTGATCGAGGGGGTTGCCGTGATGATGGGGCCGCCGACCCTGGCGCACCAGAGAATCGCACTGAACCTGTGTGAGCTCCTCAATCGTAGCTTTTCAACGGAACGCCGTGACCTCTATGCCTATCACGAGATCGCGATCCACTTGCCAGGGGTGATCAATTTTCAGCCCGAACCGGATGTTGTTGTGGCGCCCGGGACATCCGGCCATGAAGTCTATGCGGAGCGTTTTCTGCTCGTGGCGGAAGTGTTGTCGCCCTCCAATACCAGCGCTGAAATCGCGTTGAAACTCCGCCGATACCGCGAGGCCCCGGACAATCTCTATGCGCTCACGATCGAACCGCGCGAAATGCGGGTGGAGATTTATTCCAGGCGCGCCGACTGGCAGCCGGCGATCCTGACCAGGCTGGACGATGCCATCGACATGCCGGATTTCGGTCTGCACTGAACGGTCGCCGATCTCTACCGCGGCACGCCACTCGATCCGCAACTTCGCCGTCCGGGATGATCCCGCGCGGTCACTTGATCACCAGCGGATTGATCGGCGAGCCGACCGCGCCAGTGATCGGCAGCGCCGGCGCGACAAAGAGAAAATCATAAACCTTGTCCTCGGCGCAATCGTCGGCGAGCTCCTTGAGCTGGAAGATCTCGCCCATGGTCATGCCCATGATCGGAATGGTGATCCAGTGCCAGGGCTGGTTGATGCCCTCCTCGCTCTCGTTCGGCCGCACCTCGCAGCCCCAGGTGTCGGAAGCGAGCGCGGCGAGCTCGGTGCGCTTGATCCATTCCAGCGTCTCGAAGGCGAAGCCCGGCGCGTCGCCGCCCGGATAGCCGTCCCAGCTCCCCGCTTTCTGGCATCGCTCCATCATGCCGGTGCGCACGATCGCATAGTCGCCGCGCCTGACGTCGACGCCTTGTTTCTTGGCGCAGTCGTCGAGGTCGGCACAAGTGATGCCGTAGCCGTCATTGAGCGACTCCACGCCCTTGGCGCGCGCCACGTCGAGCAGCACGCCGCGCCCGACCATCTTGTTCCTGGTCTTCTCGATGCCGCACTTCTGCGCGCCGGCGCTCGTTACCTCACGGCAGTCGTAGCCGTTCCACATATAATCTTCGTAGAAGACGTGGCCGAGCCCGTCCCATTGCGTGCCGCATTGCAGTGGCATGGTGACCATGTCGTCGGCGGCGCGGATGCCGCGCTTGTCGAGCACGCCGGCATAGGCGTCGGTGCCGGTGCGGAGCATGGTGTGGATCGGGTTGGTGCGGCCCATGCTCGGATACTTGCTCTTGGCGCCCTGCGGGCCGGTATGGTCGAAATTGAGCGCGAGCGAGATCACCTTCCCCTTCTTCACCAACCGCGTGGCGGCGATGATGTCCTCCGGCGTCGTGTAGTTAAGGGTGCCGATCTCGTCGTCCGGCCCCCACTTGCCCCAGTTCTTGTATTTCTCAGCGGCCTCGCGCAGGTCCTGGCGGGTGATTTTCATCGCGGCCATCTCGTTTCCTCTGGTGAAAGGCGGCTTTTCGTGGCTGGCGCGAATTGAGCCTGCCGGAAGCGCGATGGCAAGCCCTTGCGCGGCGGCGCTGGGCCGGTGGTACGATGCCGCGCGTGCTTTCCCTAACCGGGGTCCCGGGCCTGCAGCGCACCGCTCCGCTTCACGCCGCGCTGCGCCGCGCCCGGGACACGAGTCGTAAATGCGTATCGTCGACAACCGCGAGACCGCGATCCCGCTCAAATCCACCCTCGCCAATGCGAGCTTCGACTTCTCCGAAATGACCTCCTCAGTGGTGGCCGTGATAACCGACACCATCCGCAACGGCAAGCCGGTCTGCGGCTTCGCGTTCAATTCCACCGGGCGCTACGCCTCCGGCGCGCAGATGCGCGCGCGCTTCATCCCGCGCATCTTGGCCGCCGATCCGGCGCTGCTGCTCGACGCGGAAGGCCGCTTCGACCTGGCCGAGATGCTCGCCATGATGATGAAGCGCGAGAAGGCCGGCGGCCATTCCGAGCGCTCCATCGCCATCGGCACCATCGAGGTCGCGATCTGGGTTGCGCTCGCGCCGCTGCACGCGGTGCTGGCCGAGCGCTACAGCGGCGGCCGGCTCCCTTTTCACGCGCGTTCTGCTATGTCGGCGGCGGCTCGTACCGGTCGGGCCAGACCGTCAGGGACCTGCAGGATGAGATGCGGCGGCATCTGGATGCCGGCTACACCATGCTGAAGATGAAGATCGGCGGTCTGCCGCTCGACGAGGACCTGCGCCGGGTCGAGGCGGT
>JARRNI010000593.1:0-3297 GCA_037385125.1 Pseudolabrys sp. | reverse complement strand
CAGCGTGAGCACGACCACGGCGACGTCGTTGATGCCGCGGCCGACGATCAGCGGCTCCGGAATACCGACCGGAATGCGGTCGAGATTGGCCTTGATCTTCTCGTGCACGCGCAGAATGGCGTCGTCGGCATTGGTGCCGACCTTGAAGCGCACGGTGACCATGACGCGGTCGTCGACGGTCTGGCTGTAGACGTGCTTGACGCCGTTGATGCCCTTGACGATGGATTCGAGCGGCTTGGTCACCAGCTCGACCGCGTCCGGCGCCTTCAGCCCGTCGGCGTTGACGCGGATGTCGACCATCGGCACGCTGATCTGCGGCTCCTCCTCGCGCGGGATGGTGAGGAGCGCGACCAGGCCGACGGCGAGCGCGGCCATCAGGAACAGCGGCGTCAGCGGCGAGCGGATCGTCGCCTGGGTGAGCCGCCCCGAAATTCCGAGCTTCACGGCTTCACCAGAACGTCGCCGGCCTTCAGACCGGACAGGATTTCAAGCGCGTCGGGCATGTCCGGGCGCGGCAGCAGGCGGCCGCGCTGCACCGGCACGTCGATCACCTCGCCGTGCTTGCGCACGCGCGCGTAATCGACGCCGAAGCGGGTGATGATGTAGGAGGCGGGCACGATAATGCTCTCGCGCTTGCCCGCCGAGATCCAGACCAGGATGCGCTCGCCGACGAAATAGTCGCCGAGACCCTTCACGTTCGCGTCGGCGACCACGCGGCCGTCCTCGATCTGCGGATAGACCAGCTTTATGGTGCCGAACTTGGCGCCCTTGGCGCCGAGCGCCTGGCTGTCGACGCGCACGGTGTCTCCGGCCTTGAGAAAGAGCGCGTGGCGCTCCGGCACGCGCAGGCGCAGCACGAAATTCTTCTCGGCAATGCGCGCCACCGGCTCGCCCGGCAGGATGACGGTGCCGGTGGTCACCGGCACCTGCAGCACGCGGCCAGCGGTCGGCGCCAGCACCTTGCCCTCGGCAAGCTGCTGCTGCACCACCGAGCGCTCGGCGACGCGGGCGCGGTGCGCGTTGTTGGCGACGTTATAGGCAGTCTGCGCCTTATCGAAGCGGGCCTTCGGGATGGTGCCCTTGGAGAACAGCTCCTTGGCACGATCGAGATCGGTCTTCGCTTGAGCGAGCTGCGCTTCCAGGCCGGCAATCTGGGCGTCGAGCGACTTCAGCTTCAGCACCAGCTTCTCGTCGCCGACGGTGGCGAGCACCTGGCCCTGCTTGACCTCGTCGCCGTACTTGACATTGAGCTCGGCCACGGTGCCGCCGATGCGGGCGCGCGCCGGCACGATATTGGCGCTCTCGACGGTGGCAAACACCGCCTTTTCGTCGGCGACCTGCTTGGGCTCGACCGTGAAGGTATCCTGCGCCAGCGCGCGCTGGGCCGACAAAGCGAGCAGAGCAAAGGCTATCGCGGCGATACGCATGGTCGTTCGGTCCTCGTGGAGCGGGGATGCGCGCGGGGCTCGTTCGGGTCAGTCAGCCGTGGCGCGGGCGGCGTCTTTGTTCATTGATTTGGCTCAAGGGAACTGCGGCGCGGTGAAGTGCTTCCGGCTGCGCGGGGCTTGGCAGCCTTGGCAGACTTGTTCGGCTTGGGCGCACAGACGGAAGCCGGCGCGCAATAGGCGCGGTAGAGCGCGTCGACGACCTGGCGCGCGGCGTCGCTGGCGATCGAGTACCAGATGGTCTGGGCGTCGCGGCGCGCGGTGACCAGGCCGTCCTTGCGCAGCAGCGCCAGGTGCTGCGAGACCGTCGAATCGCGGGCCTTCAACAGCGCCGCCAGTTCGCCGACCGAGCGCTCCTTTTCCAGCAGCTGGCAGACGATGACCAGGCGGCGCCGGTTGGCCAGCGCCTTCAACAGGATGCTGGCCTCGTCGGCGGCGGCCAGCATGCGGTCGGTCCTTATTTTCATCGGCGCGTATATACGTGTTTTCGAAAATAAGTCAAGCCGGTGGCGGGCTCCGGTTTGGGCTCGGCCGGCGCATCGGCTAGGGTGACCCCGGAAAGTCCCTCCCCGCATGCCGGCAATGCCCCCATCCCGCGCGACATTCGGATTCCTGCTCGGCCTCGTGGGCATGGTGATGTTCGCCGGCACCCTGCCGGCGACAAGGCTGGCGGTCGGCAGCATCGATCCCCTGTTTCTCACCGCTGCGCGCGCGACCATCGCCGGCTGCGCCGGGCTCGCGACCCTCGCCCTGACGCGCCGTAAGCTCCCGTCGGCCGCGCTATGGCGCGAGCTGGCGCTCACCGCCCTGTGCACCATCATCGGTTTCCCGGTGCTGATGGCGCTCGCCATGGTGACGGTGCCGGCCTCGCACGGCGGCGTGGTGCTCGGCATCTTGCCGCTAGCAACGGCGGCGGCGGCGGCGCTGGTGGCACATGAACGCCCGAGCCCCGGTTTCTGGCTGGCGAGCGCGACGGGCGCGGCCATCGTCATCACCTTCGTGCTGAGCCGCGGCGGCGGCGGCTTATCGGCGAGCGATCTTTTCCTGCTCGGCACGGTGATCGCCGGCGGCTTCGGCTACGCGCTGTCGGGACGGCTCGCCAGGCGCATGCCGGGCTGGGAGGTGATCTCCTGGCAGGTGGCGCTGTTCCTACCGCTGTCAGCGTCGGTCGCATTGCTGCTGTGGCCCGATGACCTCGCGCGCGTGCCCTGGCAGGGCTGGGCGGGACTGGCCTATGTCAGCCTGGTCAGCCAGTTCCTGTCCTTTTTCGTGTTCAACGCAGCAATGGCGATGGGCGGGGTCGCGCGCATCGGGCAGGTGATGCTGCTGCAACCTTTCATGATCGTGGCGCTGGCCTGGCCGGTGGACGGCGAGCCGATCGAGCCTTCGACCATGGGCTACGCCGCGGCGGTGGTGCTGGTCGTGCTGATCGCGCAGCGCATGCGGGTTGGGCGCACCTGAGCGCTATCGGGGCGGCGGCCGCCTCACGTATTATAAAGACGCGGCAGGCAGCGAAGGGGCGGCCATGGCGGACAAGGCGTGGGATTTCTGGATCGACCGTGGTGGCACTTTCACCGACGTGGTCGGACGCCGGCCCGACGGCACGCTCAAGGCGCACAAGCTGCTGAGCGAGAACCCCGAAGCCTATGCCGACGCCGCGGTACAGGGCATCCGCGACCTGCTCGGCCTGAAAAGCGGCGAGCCGATCCCGCCGGGCAAAGTCGGCGCGGTCAAGATGGGCACCACCGTGGCGACCAATGCGCTGCTCGAGCGCAAGGGCGAACGCACGCTGCTGCTCATCACCAAGGGCTTCCGCGACGCGCTCAAGATCGGCTACCAGGCACGGCCGAAG
>JARRNI010000592.1:0-4192 GCA_037385125.1 Pseudolabrys sp. | reverse complement strand
CTGATCAGCTATCCCGGCACCGACGAACTGCTGGTCGAGGGTCTCAAGCGCGGCGCCAGGGTGATCGGCGGCGCGCCGCGCTACGACAAGGACGGTCCCGGCCAGATCCGCCGTATCTTCGAGCTGGCGCGCGAATTCGACGTCGACATCGACATGCATCTCGACGTCGGCCCCAGCGCCGACAACATGTATATCCATCTGGTGCGTGAGCTGACCGATGAGTACAAGCGCGGCGGCCGCGTGGTCGTCGGCCATATGGCGAAGCTGTCGCTGCTGCCGCCCGACGAGATGGCAGCGATAGCGCGGCAACTGGCCGACAGCGGCGTGGCCGTCACCGTGTTGCCGGCGACCGATCTGTTCCTGATGGGCCGCGACCAGGACCACAGGGTGCGCCGCGGCGTCGCCGACGCCAATGTGCTGTGCGACTACGGAGTCAGATGCTCGCTCTCCACCAATAACGTGCTCAACCCGGCGACGCCCTACGGCGACTGCTCGCTCATGCGCATCGCCAATCTCTACGCCAATGTGATGTTCCTCGACCGTCCGGCCGAGCTGCGGCAATGCTTCGAGATGCTGACGGAACGTTCGGCGCGGTTGCTGAATTTCAACGACTATGGCTTTGCGGTCGGCAATCCGGCCGACGTTGTAATCTTCAACGCGCATACCCCCGAACAGGCCGTCGCCGAGATCGCGCAGCCGCTCGCCGCGTTTAAGCGCGGCCGGCAGACCATGGCCTGGAGTCTGCCGCAACTTATGCGGCCGGAGTAGGTGGCCTTTGCGACGTTTGAGGTGTGCGAAGGGCCTCTCCGATACTCCTCGTGAAAGGGGGAAGGTCGGCGAGCGAAGCGAGCCGGGTGGGGGTCACCTCAATGCCATGATCGCCGTGCAACCCGCTACGCTTCGGCGACCGACCTCCCCCTTGCAGGGGAGGTGAGAAGAAAGTGCGTCATGTCATTCTGTTTTAAACGCTTCTGCCTCGCCTTCCTCCTGCTGCCGCTTGCCTTCGGCGCCGCGCAGGCGCAATTGCGCGGCCATGGCGGGCCGGTGCGCGCGATTGCCATTTCTCCTGACGGCAGCGAGGCCGTCTCCGGCAGCTTCGACACCGCCGCCATCCGCTGGTCGCTCAAGCGCGAAGCCGCCGAGCAGGTGATGCGATTCCACGACGATGCGGTAAACGCGGTGGTCTGGCTGAAGGACGGCCGCATCGCCACCGCAGGCTCCGACGCCCATATCGCCATCTGGACGCCCGGCCGGCCGAAGCCAGACAAGGTGCTCAACGGCCACACCGCCCCGATCGTCGGTCTCGCCGTCTCGCCCGACGGCAAATGGCTCGCCTCCGCCTCCTGGGATCGCACCGTGCGGCTGTGGCCGCTCGCCGGCGGCAAGCCGCGCGTGCTCAAGGGCCACACACAGAATGTCAACGGCGTCGCCTTCTCGCCCGACGGCAGCAAGCTCATCAGCGCCGGCTACGACAACACCCTGCGCATCTGGCCGATGAACGGCGGCGATGCCACCGTGCGCACGCTGGAGTCGCCGCTCAACACCGTGGCTGTCGCGCCCGACGGCGAGATCGTCACTGCTGGCGCCAGCGGAAAAGTCTATTTCCTTTCGCCCACGGGGGAGATGCGCGGCGCGGTGCAGGCCTCGCCTACGCCCATCATCGCCGTCGCCGTCTCGCCCAACGGCAAGCTGGTGGCCGCCGCCGGTATCCGCGGTTCGGTGGCGATCATCGACCGCAAAGAGCGCGAGGTCGCGCGCAGGCTGATCGGCCCCGGCCTGCCGGTGTGGTCGGTGGCGTTCTTTCCCGACAGCCGCACGCTGCTGACCGGCGGCACCGACCGCGTGATCCGGCGCTGGGACGCGGAAAAGGGCGAGCCGATCGACACCGCCGTGGTCGGCGCGCCGAAAGACCCGCTGGCGCAATATGCCGGCGATCCGGGCGCCAAGGTGTTCCGCCATTGCGTGGCCTGCCACACACTCAAGCCCGGCGATACGCCGCGCGCCGGGCCATCGCTCTGGCACGTTTTCGGCCGCCGCATCGCGACGCTGCCGGGCTACAATTTCTCGCCCGCGCTCAAGAAGATGCATATCGTTTGGTCGAAGAAGACGGTGGCGAAACTGTTCGAGATGGGCCCTGCTCATTACACGCCCGGCACCAAGATGCCGGAACAGACCATCGGCTCGGCAAAGGACCGTCAGGCGCTGGTGAATTTCCTGGCAAGGGTGACGCAGTAAAGAGCGTCGGCATTCCGGGCGCGCCGAAGGCGCGCTTCACCCTCCCCTGGAGGGGGAGGTGAAGAGCGGATGCTGCACGAATGAAGATGGCGGATAATCAATTCCTCGCCGCCGCAATCAGCTCCAAAATCGCCCCGGCGTATTGCTCCAGCGCCTCGCGCGGCGGGTTGTGTCCCACGCCTGGCAGAACGCGGCGTTCGTAGGGCCCGATGAAACGATGCGCATCGCCTTCTGACAGCGCCGGCGGCTGCACGCCGTCCGCCTCGCCTTGCAGCGCGATTGTCGGCACTCTGATCTGCGGCTGTTCCGCCAGCTCCCGTTCGAACTTTTCCAAGGCGGGATCGCCCGGCGCAATGCCGTAGCGGTGCCGGTAGGACTGGATGGTCACCGCGACGAAATCCGGATTGTTGAAGGAGGCCGCGCTCGCCTCGAAAGTGGCGTCATCGAAATCCCAGATTGGCGACCACAGCCGCCACAACACCTTGCACAACGCGTGGCGGTTCTGCGTGAGGCCAGCGCGCCCGCGCTCGTTGTGGAAGTAATATTGGTACCAGTAGCGGCGCTCCTGCTCAGGATCGGCCGGCGCAGCGGAGCCGGCGATGTCCTGGATATTGTAGCCGTTGCCGGCGACCAGGCAGCGCGCGCGCTCGGGCCACAGCGCCGCCACGATGCAGGCCGCGCGCCCGCCCCAGTCGTAGCCGGCGAGCGCCGCGCGCCCGATACCGAGCGCGTCCATCAGCGCTTTCAAATCGCTGCCGAGCGCCGCCTGCTGGCCGGAGCGCGGGGTGTCGGCTGAGAGAAAGCGCGTCGGTCCGAAGCCGCGCAGGTAGGGGACGATCACCCGGCAGTCGCCCTCGGCCAGCAGCGGCGCGACTTGATCGTAGTCGCGCACGTCATAGGGCCAGCCGTGCATCAGCAGCACCGGGGTGCCGTCGGCCGGCCCGCTCTCCTCGTAGGCGATCTCCAGCGTGTCGGTGCGGATGTGTTTGAGGTGAGATGTTGCCTGGCTCATCCCTGCATTGTTCTTGAGGACACCGTCGCGCACAAGCCTGCGCCTGCCGATTGAATTCATCTCGATTTGAACCGACTGGTTATCCGCGGTTTGAGAATGCAGGTCGTTTTCCCATAGGCCTTGACTATAAAATTTCTTTTTAACTTGATGGCGATTTTCAAAAGTGACGTTTTGGCCATAGGGGAACATCCGTAGTTGCGAACGCGCGACGGTCTTCGTATCGGCGGCGCGTGGAAAATCGCTTGATTGAAATCTATGGAAATCTACGCGATCATCAAAATGATGTCTGAGGATGCGCCGCTTTGCCCGAAATGCAAAAAGCCCATGCAGCCCGGCCGGACACGGGTGGCGCGCTATCCTTATGTGCAAAGCTTCGAATGCTGGCCCTGTCTCGAGGTGATGACCGAGCCGGCGACGATCAGATCGCATCGGGCGCCATGGCGCCTGACCGATTCGACAAGCTGTAGAAGATGGCCGCAACGCAGAAGACCGACGAAGCATTTGAGCTTGCATTGAAAGAGCCGTATTGCCGCCGCTGCCCAGCATTTCTCCTCAACATCTGCCGTGCCGGCATCGACGCCTTTGGATCCGGAAAAACGGCCGCTTCGCCCAAAGTCGAGCAGACGGGATGGTCGGTCTTGGCCCGGCGCCTGATCTGCCGGGATCAGGACCTCAGCGATGTTGTGCCCGTCATCTGCAACGGCTGGGCCACGTGGTATATCAATGTTCCGCATGGCGGCCGGCAGATCATTTCATTTATCTTGCCCGGGGAGCTGGCCCGCGCAGCCCTCGTGTTCGACCCCATCCAATACTGTTGCATCGATGCGATCACGGATTGTCAGTTCAGGACGTTAAAAGGAACGAACTGATTAAAGCATTGTTCAGACGGCGCGGTGCCTTGGAAAGGATTGCGTGAATCTGGATCGAAGAGAAGATGCGCTCCGA
>JARRNI010000591.1:0-3303 GCA_037385125.1 Pseudolabrys sp. | reverse complement strand
CAGCGAGATCGCGCTGGCGCAGCCGGTGCGGCTCATTCATCCGCGCTGGTCGCTCTATATCGTGCCGCGCGCGGACAACCGCTTTCTCATCGGCGCAACCACGCTGGAAAGCGAGGACACCGGCGTCAGCGTACGATCGGCACTCGAACTGTTGAGCGCGGCCTATGCGGTGCACCCGGCCTTCGGCGAGGCGCGCATCGTCGAGTTCGGCGCCGCATTGCGTCCTGCCTTTCCCGACAATCTGCCGCGCATCACCGTCGACAACTCAGGGATCAGCGTGAACGGACTCTACCGCCACGGGTTTCTGCTCGCGCCCGCGATTGCCGAGATCACCGTCGCCCATGTGCTGGGGACGCGCAGCGATCCGGAGGTGGTGCGATGCGCGTGACCGTCAACGGCGAGGATACCGAAGTGCGGGCGCGCGACCTCGCCGGCCTGCTGAGCGAGATGGAATACGCGTTCACCCAGCTCGCCATCGCGGTGAACTACCAGGTGGTGCCGCGCGCGCGCTGGGCGGAGACTTCGCTGAACGCTGGTGATCAGATCGAAATCATCACCCCGCGGCAGGGAGGGTAATTTGTGCCCGCGACAAAAACCTGATGCCGTCATTCCGGGGCGCGGCCGTAAGGCCGCGAGCCCGGAATGACCGCGTTTGCAAGAGCAAGAGTCTGAGCATGGTGACTTTCTACAGCAAACAATTTTCCTCCCGCCTGCTGATCGGCACGGCGCTCTATCCCTCGCCGGCCATCATGCTGGACGCCATCCGCGCCTCCGGCACAGAGATCGTCACCGTCTCGCTGCGCCGCGAGTCGGCGGGCGGGCGCGTCGGCAATCAGTTCTGGGAGCTGATCCGCGAGCTTGACGTCACGGTGCTGCCCAACACGGCGGGCTGCCGCAGTGCGCGCGAGGCGGTGACCACCGCCCAGCTCGCGCGCGAGCTGTTCGGCACCAACTGGATCAAGCTGGAAGTGATCGGCGACGACGAGACGCTGCAGCCGGACCCGGTCGGCCTGGTAGAAGCGGCGAGCATCCTGATCAAAGACGGCTTCGACGTTTTCCCCTATTGCACCGAGGACCTGACGGTAGCGCTGCGCCTGCGCGACCTCGGCGCCCAAGTGATCATGCCGTGGGCGGCGCCGATCGGCAGCGCGCGCGGCCTCACCAACCGCGACGCGCTCAAGCTCCTGCGCGCGCGCCTGCCGGACGCAACGCTGGTGGTCGATGCCGGGCTGGGCGCACCCTCGCACGCCGCCGAGGCCATGGAGCTCGGCTACGACGCCGTGCTCTTGAACACCGCCATCGCCAAGGCGGCCGATCCGGTGAAGATGGGGCAAGCCTTCCGCCTTGCGGTCGAGGCCGGCCGCGCCGCCCACGAAGCCGGGCTGATGGGCGCGCGCGATTTCGCCTCGCCCTCCAGCCCCGTCGTCGGGACCCCGTTCTGGCATGCCGTATCCTGATCGCTTCTACCCCGTCGTCGACAGCGTCGCCTGGGTTGAGCGCCTGGCCAAGCTCGGCGTCGGCACCATCCAGTTGCGCGCCAAGGACCTCAGCCACGAAGACGCGGTCAAGATGGTGCGCGAAGCGCTGGCGGCCTGCGCCGGCACGGCCGCCAAGCTCGTCGTCAACGACTACTGGCAGGCGGCGATCGAAGCCAAGGCGCGCCATCTGCATCTCGGCCAGGAGGACCTGGCGGAACTCAGCGAGGCCGATATCACCGCCGTGCGCCGCGCCGGCCTCACGCTCGGGCTTTCCACCCATGACGACGTCGAGCTCGTCAACGCGCTGAAGCACGATCCCGACTATGTCGCGCTCGGCCCGATCTATCCGACCACGCTGAAAGCCATGCGCTTCGCCCCGCAAGGGCTGCAACGCATCACCGAATGGAAGCGCCGCATCGGCGCCGTGCCGCTGGTCGCCATCGGCGGCATTACGCTCGAGCGCGCGCCCGCCGTTTACGCCGCCGGCGCCGACTCCGTCGCCGTCGTCAGCGACGTCACCGGCAACGCCGACCCCGACGCGCGCGTGCGCGCCTGGCTCGCACAGACCGCGGAGGCCGCCTGACCCCGCATTGACAGAGGGAACACCGGGCATAGATTAGGCCTTGTTCCGAGGGGGGCCCCGGAAGGGGCTGAGAGGCCGCGGGTGGCGCGGCGACCCTTTGAACCTGATCCGGGTCATGCCGGCGAAGGGACAGGACGCTTCGATGCTCGCCTCGCGCTATCTCGCCAAGCTGATCGGGCCGCTGTTTCTGGCCATCGGCGCCGGCATGCTGCTCAACGGGCAGGTCTACCGCGCGATGGCCGCGCAGTATCTGGCGAGCTATGCGCTGATTTACGTCTCCGGCCTGTTCGCGCTGACGGTCGGCATCGCCATCGTCCTCGCCCACAATGTGTGGACGGCGAACTGGCGCGTGATCATCACGATTCTCGGCTGGCTGCTGGTGATCGGCGGCGCGGTCCGCATCGTGATCCCGCAGTTCATCCAGCGCGTCGGCGGCACCATGTTCCATCTGGCGGCGCTGCCGATCATCGGCGGCGCCTTGGTGGTCGTGCTGGGGCTGGTGCTCTGCAATTTCGGCTATCGCGGCAAAATCTGAATTCGAAAAGCCGCGCCGTCTTGAGCGCGGCCAAGGAGAAACCCATGAACATCCACGATCCCAAGGTCACCACCCCGAAGGTCACCACCGGCGCCCTGCCCGCTTCGCGCAAGGTCTATGTCGCGCCTGAAGCCGCGCCCGACCTGAAGGTGCCGCTGCGCGAGATCATGCTGGATCCGAGCTCCGGCGAGCCGCCGCTGCCGGTCTACGACACCACCGGGCCCTACAGCGATCCCGGCTTCAAGGTGGACGTGGAGAAGGGTTTGCCGCGCACGCGCCTTGCCTGGGTGAAGGAGCGCGGCGGCGTGGAGGACTATGACGGCCGCGTCATCCAGCCGGTCGACAACGGCAATGTCACCGGCAAGCATCTGGCAAGGGATTTCCCGACGGCCCATAGGCCGCTGCGGGCCACCGCCTCTTTTCCCTCCCCGCGTAGCGGGGAGGGTGGCGCGGCGCCAGCCGCGCCGGGTGGGGCGAGCGCGCAATCGAAAGGTGACCCCACCCCCGCGCTTCGCGCGGACCCTCCCCTTTCAGGGGAGGGATTGCACCCCCTCACCCAGCTCGAATGGGCACGCGCGGGCGTCGTCACCAAGGAGATGATCTACATCGCCGCGCGCGAGAACCTCGGGCGCAAGCAGCAATTGGAGCGCGCGGAAGCCGCGCTGGCCGACGGCGAGTCGTTCGGCGCCAGCGTCCCCGCCTTCATC
>JARRNI010000590.1:0-3304 GCA_037385125.1 Pseudolabrys sp. | reverse complement strand
ACCTATGAGGAGTTCAACGACGACCGGCTGCTGTCGCTGGCACCGGGCGTGGTGTTTTACGGCCTGCTGGCGCTGTTCCCGGCCATTACCGCGCTGGTGTCCAGCTATGCGCTGTTCGCCGATCCCGCCACCATCACCGGTCATCTGGCGACGCTGAAGAGCGTCCTGCCACAGGGCGCCTACGGCATCATCGATCAGCAGGTCACCCGCATCGCCTCGACCACCACCGGCGATCTGAGCCTAGCCTTCTTCGGCAGCCTGGCGATCGCGCTGTGGAGCGCGAATTCCGGGCTCAAGGCGATCATCGACGCGCTCAATATCGTCTACGGCGTCAAGGAGTGGCGCAGCTTCATCCGCCTCAATGTCGTGTCGCTGATCATGACGGCCGGCACCATCGTCGGCCTGTTGCTGGCAATGGCCGCCGTGGTGGCGGTGCCGATCGTGCTATCCTATCTGCCGCTCGGCTCTTGGGGCGCGGCCATCATGGCGTGGCTGCGCTGGCCGGCGCTGTTGCTGCTGGTCATGCTGGGGCTCGCGTTGCTCTACCGCTTCGGTCCCAACCGCGACAACCCGCGCTGGGAGTTCCTCAGTCCGGGCGCGGTATTCGCCGCCGCCGCCTGGCTCGCCGGCTCCGCGCTGCTGTCGTGGTATCTAAGCAATTTCGCCGACTACGGCGCCACCTACGGCTCGCTCGGCGCCGCCATCGGCCTGATGATGTGGCTGTGGATGAGCGCCATCGTGGTGCTGCTCGGCGCCGAACTGAATGCGCAGATCGATGCGGCGCGCGATGCAATCGAGAAGAAATCGGAAAGCACGATCGGTAGGGCGTGAGCGTCCGCCTCCGCGCTACGCGTTTCGGCACGACAGCCTTCGCACGAAACCGGCTTGCCGAGCCGAAGCTTGCGAAGCAAGCGAAGGCTGGAGGCCCGGCCTGGAATCGAACCAGGCTGGAAGACCATGCACGGCTTCTGCGTCGCCACTCCGCCACCGGGCCGGCGACAGGCATAGGCAGTCCGCCTTGCCGCAAGGTTACGATGGTGCGGGGACACCTCCCGAACGCCAGGGCGGTTAATGGGGCGTTAAACGCCGCGCCACAGCGCCGGCAGCGGACCGTCTCGGCCGGCCACCGGATCGCTTTGCGGCCGCGGCACCGAGGGAATCGTCTGCAGCGCCTTGGCGTGCTCGGCCTTGCTGCCGCGGCAGAGATTGTAGGTGCCCTCCGGCGGATAGGCGCCGATCACCAAAAGGCCGGGGCCGGCCCACATCAGTTGATGGCCGGTGCCCGCGGGCAACACCGCCACGTCGCCGGCGGAAAGGTCGAGTTCCTCGCCCCGGTCGCCGCCCAGCCGCACCTTGGCGTGGCCGCGCGCAATGCCGAGCACCTCGTGGATCATGGCGTGGTAGTGCACGTAAGGGAAAATACCGTTGCGCCACATGCCGTGGCCCCAGTCGTTGCCGGCGAACACGCGCTCGATGACGCCTTCCGGGTCGGGCGTGCCGGCGAGATCGATGGCGCCGCGATAGATCAGCACCGGCAGCGCCGGGTTGTTTGGCACCACGCCGTCGTCCTCGAACATGAAGGTGAGGGGCTTTGACGGCGTCATCACGCTTGTCAATGCCGATCCGCGGGAAGCGGTTCGCTTCACGCAATCTTCCGCTTCGCTTGCCGCATCATGTCGACGAAGCGCGTGAACAGGTAATGCGAGTCGCGCGGGCCTGGCGAAGCCTCCGGGTGATACTGCACCGAGAACACCGGCTTGTCCTTCAGCGCGATACCGCAATTGGAGCCGTCGAACAGCGAGATATGGGTCTCCACCGCACCTACCGGCAGTGTCTTGCCCTCGAGCGCGAAGCCATGGTTCATCGACGTGATCTCGACCTTGCCGGTGGTCAGATCCTTCACCGGATGGTTGGCGCCGTGATGGCCTTGGTGCATCTTTTGCGTTTTGCCGCCGACCGCGATGCCCAGCATCTGGTGGCCGAGACAGATGCCGAAAGTCGGCGTGCCGGAATCGATCAGCTTCTTGATCACCGGGACCGCGTATTCGCCGGTGGCCGCCGGGTCGCCCGGGCCGTTCGACAGGAATACGCCGTCCGGCTTTAGCGCCATGATGTCCTCGGCCGAGGTCTGCGCCGGCACTACCGTCACGTTTGACCCGGTGCCAGCCAAGAGGCGCAGGATGTTGCGCTTGATGCCGTAGTCGATGGCGACCACGTGGAATTCCGGGCTTTCCTGCCGGCCGAAGCCTTGCGCCCACTGCCACGGCGTCTCGTCCCAGGTGAAGCGCTGGCCGCTGGTGACCATCGGCACCAGGTCCATGCCGACCAGGCCGGGCCATTCGCGCGCTTGCTTTTTCAGCGCGTCGAGATCGAACTTGCCGGAAGGCTTGTGCGCGATCACCGCATTGGGCATGCCCTTCTCGCGGATCAGTGCGGTGAGCGCGCGGGTGTCAATGCCGGCGAGGCCGACGATGCCGCGGGCGCGCAGCCAGTCGTCCAGGCTGCGGGTGGCGCGATAGTTCGACGGCGCGGTGATCGCGCTGTGCAGGATCACGCCGCGTGCGCCGGTCGAAGCCGCCATGTTGACGGTCTCGATGTCCTCCTCGTTGGTACCGACATTGCCGATATGCGGGAAGGTGAAGGTGATGATCTGCCCGGCATAGGAGGGATCGGTGAGGATCTCCTCATAGCCCGTCATGGCAGTATTGAAGCAGACCTCGCCGACCGCGTGTCCGGTGGCGCCGAGGCCGAAACCTTCCAGCACCGTGCCGTCGGCCAGCACGAGAAGCGCCGTGGCCTTGGGGTCCTCCCAAGTCCCGGCGGCTTTGGCTTGCGTCTGGGTCATGGCTTTTTAGTTGCGTATTATATAAGACGAAGCAAGGGGTGGGCCCCGGCCACCCCCAGCCCGGTTCGGGAGGCCGATATGCGCATCGTGAGGGCTTGCCGGACGACATTGGTCCTGGCGGGCTGCCTCGGTCTCGGTGCCGGTGCTTTGCCCGCGCTGGCTGCGCCGGCCGCCAAACACCACGCTACCGCCGCGCCGGCCGCCAAGTCCGCAAAGAAGCCCGCAAAGAAGCCCGCAAAACCACGCTCCCCGCAGCGGGTCACGGTGGGCGGGCTCGCCGCGCAGGGCTTCGAGGTCGAGACCGTCATCGGCCAGGAGGCCCTGGTGCTGCAAAAGCGCGGGCAGGTGTTCTGGTGCAGCCTGCGCGTGGCCAAGACCAGCCCCTTGAGCTACCAGTCCGACTGCTTTGCCGTCCATTGACCGATTCGAGAAAAGGATACGCCCGTGCTGCGCGACGAC
>JARRNI010000589.1:0-3309 GCA_037385125.1 Pseudolabrys sp. | reverse complement strand
TCTCGAAAATGCCGGTCACCCCTGCGAAATGACGGCCGACCGCGTAGCCCTTACCGCCCAGGGCGGGAATCTGTGCGAACACCGTTTCGTCGGTGATATCGTCGCCGATAAAGACCGGCACACGGCCTGCGAAGGGCGCGTGGCGCATGAGCAGGCGCACCGACTCCCCTTTGCTCACTCCGGGCCGTTTGACCTCGAACAATGCCTTGCCGGGCAGCACCTCGAGGCGCTCGCCCGGAAAGCCGACAAGCGCCTCGGCGATGTGCCGGCGCAGCGCCTCTTCGCTTTGCATCGCGTTGCGGTAATGCAGCGCCAGCGAATAGCCTTTGTCCTCGACGAGGATGCCGGGATCGAGCGCCTGCGCCTCGGCGAGTCGTCGACGTAGGGCCTCCGGTAGGGGCGGGACCGCGCTGATGGTCTCGCCTTCGCGCACGCGCAACTCGGCTCCGTGGCCGCCGACGATGGGCAATTTGAGCGGGGAGAAGCGGCGGTCGAGATCGGCGATCGGCCGCCCGCTCACCAGCGCCAGCGCGCCGCCGGTCGCCTGCAGCAGGCGCGCCAGCGCGTTGCATAGGGCCGCAGGAACATGCACCGCGTCCGGCGTCGGTGCGATGTCGACCAGCGTGCCGTCGAAATCCAAAAGCAACGCGACGCGCCCGGGATCGAGTGCCGCGAAGTCGTCGATGGCCGCGTGATTGTCGAGCGTGTTCGCCGTCACCGCGCCAGCACCTCGACATCGCCGTCGACGCCGGACACCACCTTGAACTTGCGTTCGTAGACCCTGCCTTCGTTGCGCGCGATGGCGGTGTACTTGCCCTCGGCCAGAATTACGCGCGGGAAGGCGCCGAGCACTTCCTTGATGACGTCGCCGCCCGGGTTGAGCACGGCCCAGGCGGTATTGGCCAGCGCCTCGCCGCCCTTGTCGGTCACCAGCTTGAGCGTGATGGCAGCGGCGCGGTGAGTGACGGTGACGTCGGTGAGCTTACCGGCCTGCACGCGGATATCGGAGCGCACCACCGCGTTGGCGTCGCCGTAATGCGAGACGATGTAATAGGTGCCCTCAGGCACGATCACCACGTTGCCCGTCATCACGTGCTCGGCGATCGGATGGTGGTTGCCCGGCTCGAACTGGCTCCCCTCGAACACGTCGAACGAGATCTGCGAAACCGGGATCGGGGCATTGCCGACGCGGCCCGCCATGCGCAGGCCGCCGGCCGGCAGATCGAATGTTTCGCGCACGGTCTTGCCGCGCAGCGTCACCGGCTTAACCGCGGTGGCGAGCCCGAAGCCGACATGCACGATATAGTTGCCCGCGCGCAGCAGCAGCGTTGGCGACGGCTTCTTGTTTTCCTTGACCAGGCGGAATTTGCCCGCGGCGTTGGGCTTGGCGGCATAGATCCGCCAGGTGAGGCCGCCGTCGATGACCGGCGTGTCCTTGCCGAAACGGGCGCTCAGCCGGAGCGCCACCTTGCCGGCCGGCACCATCAGGTGCGGGACATCGGCGCCGGGTGCGGGCGTCGTGAGCGAGGGCCATTGCGACGGCGACGACAGCGTTCTGCCGCGGTCGAACACCTCGCCGCGCGTCACCGGCGCCGGCGAGATCAGGCCGGTCGACGGCGTGGCGGAAAACAACGAATTGTGTTCGGCGCTCTGTGCCCAGGCGGCGCCGGGGGCGAGGCAGGCGGGCACGAGCATTGCGATGAGAAAGGCCAATGCCGGCCAAAGCCGGCCGCGGACGGCGACTGTTGCTGGTGGGCGACCCATGACGAGGCTGGTTTTCGGCCTAAATCGCGGCGATTTCAAGCCGGGAGCGGGTTTGTCACTCCGGCAGGGCCATGCTAGGCGCAAAGGCCATTCGACAAGAGACCGCCATGCCCGACGCCCTCGAGCTTCTGAAGACCCGCCGCTCGGTCAAGCCGATGGAATTGAACGGGCCCGGCCCGTCCGCCGCCGAGCTCGAGACCCTGCTCACCATCGCCGCCCGCGTGCCCGACCACGGCAAGCTCGCACCCTGGCGCTTCATCGTGTTCGAGGCCGAGGCGCGCGAGAAGGCCGGCGAGACCATCGCGCGCATCTTCCGCGAAGATCACCCCGAAGCCACCGCGAACCAGATCGACTTCGAGCGCAAGCGGCTTACGCGCGCGCCACTGGTGATCGCCGTGGTAAGCCGCGCCGGGCCGCATGTGAAGATACCGGAATGGGAGCAGCAGTTGTCGGCCGGAGCGGCAGCCATGAACCTGGTCAACGCGGCTTACGCGCTGGGCTTCGCGGCGAGCTGGATCACCGAATGGTACGCCTATGACCGGCGCGTGCTCAACGCGCTCGGCCTTTCCGCCAACGAGCGCATCGCCGGCTTCGTGCATATCGGCCGCCCGGCCAAGCCGCCGGAGGATCGTGCGCGTCCCGATCTCGCCGACATCGTCACGCGTTTCGGCTCTTGAACCATGTTCTACGAACCCGACAAGCGCGACACGCGTGTACTGCCTTACGATCCGTTCAAAGCGATCGTCGCGCCGCGCCCGATCGGCTGGGTCACCTCGATGAGCGCCAAGGGAGATATCAATCTCGCGCCCTATTCCTATTTCAACGGCATCAACAGCAAGCCCAACCTGGTGATGTTCTCCAGCGAGGGCCTGAAGGATTCCGTGAGCTTCATCGCGGAGACCGGCGAGTTCGTGTGCAATCTCGCCACCTGGGAGCTGCGCGAGGCGATGAACGCGACCTCGGCGCCGCTTAAGCGCGGGATCAACGAGATGGAGCGGGCGGGACTGGCGCCGGCGCCCTCGCGTGTAGTCAGGCCGCCGCGCGTGGCGGCTGCGCCTTGCGCGCTCGAATGCAAGCTGCTGCAGATCGTGCCAATCAAGGATGCCGGCGGCGCCCCTGTCGATTGCCATGTGGTGATCGGCCAGGTGGTCGGCGTGCACATCGACGAACGTTTTATCGTGAACGGCCGGCTCGACTTGGCCGCGTTAAAGCCGATCGCACGCTGCGGCTACGACGAATACGCGGTCGTGGAAGGCGTGTTCTCCATGACGCGGCCGACCGCCTGACCAGCAAGTGGTGCATGGCTGGATTGAACTTTGCGGTTCCGTCCGCGTTTAACCATAATGTAATCATCGAGGCGCACGCTCCCTGTCACGTTTCGGTCACAAGACTCCGCCAGCAATTTTCACCATGTCAGGGTGAAAGCCTTGCCGGGCGGCTGGTCCGATCCGATCATCGGGCCAGGGGAGAGATAGTTTGGTATTTGAGGGCCTATTTGCGCGTGCGCGCAATGGCGACCGCTCGGCGGAAGCCACCGTCGCGCCC
>JARRNI010000588.1:0-3316 GCA_037385125.1 Pseudolabrys sp. | reverse complement strand
TGTCGAGACCGATTGTCGTGATCGTTTGCATGAATAGCTCCTCCGAATCGTGGGAGCCTCAGCAGCCCCCACATCCATGGCACTAACGTGCCGGGTGGAGGAGCCGTCCACAGCATCAAAAGCCGACGGGGCGGCCCGAAAGGCCGCCCCACAAGGCATCGTCTACTCGAAGAGCCCGCTCAGTTCGGGATCGGGGTCTTCGGATTGGGCGGGAAGGCCGAATTGACCAGCACGCCGTTGAGCAGGTCGTCCGCCATGTGCAGCGCCTTGTCCTTCTTCGGGTCCGGCGGCACGTAGGACTGCGAGCCCTTCTTTTCCTTGCCGGTGGCCGCCTTGAGGTGGCCGCGCAGCGAGGCCTCGCCCATGGTGTCGGTCTTGCCTTTGATGGCGGCCGGCACGTCCTGCATCACCACGATGTCGGGGGTGATGCCCTTGGCCTGGATCGAGCGGCCGGACGGCGTGTAGTAGCGCGCCGTGGTCAGCCGCAACGCGCCATTGCCGGTGCCGAGCGGGATAATGGTCTGCACCGAGCCCTTGCCGAAGGACTGGGTGCCGAGGACGGTTGCCCGCTTGTGGTCCTGCAGCGCGCCGGCCACGATCTCGGACGCCGAGGCCGAGCCGCCGTTGACCAGCACGATCAGCGGTTTGCCGCCGGTGAGATCGCCCGCGCGAGCGTTGAAGCGCTGCGTCTCTTCCGGGTTGCGGCCGCGGGTGGACACGATCTCACCCTTTTGCAGGAACGTATCCGAGACCCCGATGGCCTGGTCGAGCAGGCCGCCCGGATTGTTGCGCAGATCGAGGATGTAGCCCTTCAGCTTGTCGTCGGGCACCTTCTTCTTGATGTCTCCGATCGCCTCCTTCAGGCCGCTCGAGGTCTGCTCGTTGAACTGAGTGATCCGGATATAGCCGATGTCGTTGTCCTCGACATGCGAGCGCACCGAGCGCACGTGGATCACGTCGCGAGTGAGCGTGACGATGATCGGCTTGTCCGCGCCCTTGCGCAGGATGGTGAGCTTGATCTTGGTGTTCACCGGCCCGCGCATCTTCTCGACCGCCTGGTTGAGGGTGAGCCCCTGCACCTGCTCGTCGTCAAGCTTGGTGATGATGTCGTTGGCCAGGATGCCGGCCTTGGCGGCGGGCGTGTCGTCGATCGGCGCCACCACCTTGATCAGGCCGTTTTCCATGGTGACCTCGATGCCGAGGCCGCCGAACTCGCCGCGGGTCTGCACCTGCATGTCGCGGAAGCTCTTCGCATTCATGTAGCTGGAATGCGGATCGAGGCCGGTTAACATGCCGTTGATCGCGTTCTCTATCAGCTCGGAGTCCTTCGGCTTCTCGACGTAGTCGGCGCGTACGCGCTCGAACACGTCCCCGAACAGGTTGAGCTGTCGGTAGGTGTCGGACGCCGCTGCCTGGGCGCTGGCACCGGCAAAGATCATGCGAGGCTGTGTCACGAGCAACGACATTGCCGCTCCGACCGCCGCGCCGAGGAGTACTAGTGAGGTCTTGCGCATCATCCACGAGCCTTTTCACCTTCGCCAGCCGCCCACCATGGGCCTGGATCGACGGGAGCCCCGTCTTTTCGAAACTCAATATAGAGCACCGGTTGGCTGGAACCTGTCGCGAGGATGGCGGCGACATGGGAGCCGTTTCCCATCACCGCAACGGGCTCTCCGGTCAGTACGAACTGTCCGAGATCGACAGATATCCGAGCCATCCCAGCGAGAAGTATATGATACCCGCCGCCGGGATCGAGGATCAAGAGTTGCCCGTACGAGCGGAACGGGCCGGCATATACCACCCATCCGTCAGCCGGGGAGGTAACCTGGGCGCCGGCGCGGGTCGCGATCGAAACGCCTTTTTCGTGGCCGCCGACCCCGTCCGGGGAGCCGAAATCCTTAAGTTTGACGCCATTAACCGGAATAGGAATTCTGCCACGCAGTGACGCGAAGGCCACGGCCGGCGCCAGCCGGCCCGGGTCGTGCAGGGCCGCCAGCGCCTCGCGGGGCGTCCTGTGAATCGCCTTTTCGCGGCCCTCCCGCGTGGCGGGCGGCAGGCTCTGCTCCAGCTTGGCGATCAGATCGCGCAGGTTGTTCGCCTTTTTCGCAAGGTCGGCGGCGTGGGCGCGCTCGGCTTCGAGCGCTTTCTCGCGCTCGATCTGTTGCTTCTGGCGCTCCGCGACCAGCGCACGCACGCGCGCGCGCTCGGCGCCGAGGGAAGCAACCTGCTTTTTCAACAGGTCGCGCTGGGCGGCGATCTTCTTGCGCAGATTCACCAGCTCTTCGAGGTCGTTAACGAGCGCCGCCACCTGACGGCGCATTGCCGGCAGGACCGCGTCTAGCACCATCGCGGTGCGCACTGCCTTCAGCGCGTCCTCCGGGCCCGAGATCAGCGCGGGCGGTGCATGATGGCCGATGCGCTGCAGGGCCGCCAGCACTTCGCCGATCACGGCGCGGCGGCTTTGCAATGACTTGCGGATGCGGTGTTCCTTAGCGTCGAGCGGCGCCAGTCGCGCCTGGGTCGCTTCCACCTTGGCTTCGACATCGCGCAGCTTGGCGGCGGTATCGATCAGCGCCTGGCTGAGCTTGCGGCGGTCGGCGCCGATCTTCTCGATCTCGCGCTTGAGGGCGGCTTCGTTGTCGGCCGATTTGCGCTGCTGTTCCTGGGTCGCCTTGAGCTCCTGGTCGTGCTGTTCGAGCGCCTTGAGCTTTTCGGCCTTGTCGTTTTGCGTCGGCTGCTCCGGCTGGGCGAACGCAGGCTGCAGCCCAACCAATGCCAGCGGCAAGGCAAGGCCCAGCCCGGCAAGGAGCGCGGAGCGCGGATCAAGGCTTAACCCCCCGAGGCAAATCATCTCAGGCAAGGTACGCCCGCAGGTTGGGACGGCAAGGACATTATGGCAAAAGTTATAACGCCCCGATTAAGACCAAATCGGGACTCGCGGATGGATTCTGGGAAAGGCGCTTCTGCGCGGTGCCCACCTCTCCTCGGGGAGAGGGAGGAACACGCGCTCAGGCCCGGTGATAGGGGTGGCCGGTGAGAATCGTGGTGGCGCGGTACAACTGCTCCAGCAGCATCGCCCGCACCATCTGATGCGGCCAGGTGGCGGCCCCGAAGGCCAGCCGCAGTTCCGCCCCGTCGCGCAAGTTTTCCGTTAGGCCGTCCGCGCCGCCGATTACGAATACCGCGGCCGGTCGGTTGTCCGCCCGCCATTTCGCAAGCAGGCCGGCCAAGCCCGCGCTGTCGATATTCTCGCCCTGGGCGTCGAGCAGCACCACGGCCGCGCCCTGCGGGATGACGTTGGCGAGCGCGATCGATT
>JARRNI010000587.1:0-3317 GCA_037385125.1 Pseudolabrys sp. | reverse complement strand
ATCAAGACTTTAATGAAAACGTACGTCAAATATCCTCCGCGGAAACTACAAAGCGAAACTTACAGCGGGCCGCTCACGCTGCAGGAGTATCAACGTTTCAAGTTCATCCGGGACGAACTCGCGAAGGACGGCTTCTCGATTACGCTTCCGACCGGGAATTGATTTCCGAGCGCGGCAAAGGGGCTGGCTTGCACGCGAGTGCAGGCCGGCCAAATAAAAGACGCCAAGCGAGGTCGGCTATGAAAAGTCTTTTTGCTGTAGGCGCTATTGGCCGGCGGGCAGTACTTACAACGACGGCCCTACTTTTGATCTCCGTCGGATTGTTCACCTCTCCGACGTTGGCGCAATCCTTCGCGGATCCGCTTCCCTCATGGAATGACGGCGCCGCAAAGAAGGCCATCACCGACTTCGTGGCGAACGTGACAAAGCAAGCCGGCGCCGACTTTGTCCCGCCCGCAAAACGCATCGCGGTGTTCGACAATGACGGCACGTTGTGGGCCGAGCAGCCGATGTACGCTCAGCTCGCCTTCGCAATCGACCGGGTGAAGGCGCTTGCCAGCCAGCACCCCGAATGGAAGCAGAAGCAGCCTTTCAAGGCGGCGCTCGAAGACGACATCGAAACGCTCGCCAAATCCGGCAAGAAGGGCTTAATGGAGCTCATCATGGCGAGCCATGCCGGCATGTCGACGGAAAAATTCGAGCGAATCGTGCGCGACTGGATTGCGTCCGCCAAGAATCCGAAGACCGGCAAGCTCTACACCCAGATGGTCTACCGGCCGATGCTGGAGCTCCTGGCCTATCTACGCGCCAACGGCTTCAAGACGTTCATCGTCTCCGGCGGCGGCGTGGCGTTCATGCGCCCTTGGACGGAGCGCATCTAAGGCATACCGCCGGAAAAGGTCATCGGCAGCAGCATCAAGGTCAAATGCGAGGTGAAGAATGGCAAGCCGGTTTTGATTCGGCTGCCGGAGATCAGTTTCATCGACGACAAGGCCGGCAAGCCGGTCGGCATCAACGATCACATCGGCCGCAGGCCGATCGCCGCGTTCGGAAACTCGGACGGCGATTTCCAGATGCTCGACTGGGTGACGTCGGGCAAAGGCCCGCGTCTCGGCCTGCTGGTGCATCATGACGACGCCGCGCGCGAGTTCGCCTACGACCGCGATTCCCATTTCGGCAGGCTGGCCCGCGGGCTCGACGAGGGGCCGACCCGAGGCTGGATCATCACCAGCATGAAATCCGACTGGAAGTGCGTTTTCCCCTATCAGTGCGGCGCGGCCACTTCGGGCATGCGGCAAAAGAACTATAAGCGCCAGGAAAAGTCGCGCAAGGGACGATGACCAGGCATGTCCTTATCGCCACATTCGCCGGAACGCTCGTACTTTTTCCGGGCGTCGGTCTGGGAAAGACGCTGGACGCAGCAAACTCACCGGGCTCTTCGCAACGAGAATTGGTGATTGGCACTAAGGAAGCACCCCCATTTTCGATGAAGGAAGTCGATGGAAGCTGGCACGGCATCAGCATCGATCTCTGGCATCATGTCGCCGAGCAATTGCACCTGCGTTACCATTTCGTCGAAGTGCCGAATGTGGAGGGGCTGATCGCTGGAGTTGCGGCACGAAAATTCGACGTGGCTGTAGCCGCGTTAACGGTGACGGCGAAGCGCGTCCAAGTTATTGATTTTACTCAGCCGTTCTACGGCACCGGCCTTGGGATAGCGGTGCCGGCTGGTGGCGAGCCAAGTTGGCTTCCGCTTTTGCGCACCCTGACGTCATTTGGTCTTGTAGAAGCGATCTTGGCGCTGGTCGGACTCTCATTGGCCGCCGGAATGTTGATTTGGATATTCGAGCGCCGTCACAATGAAGATTTCAGCGGCAGCGCCATCAAAAGTCTCACCACCGGACTCTGGTGGTCAACGGTGGCGATGACGCAACGCCAAGCCGGAGGCATAAATCCAAAGACACTGCCCGGACGCTTCGTGGCAATCGTATGGATGGTCGTGTCAATCGTCGTCATCGCCGTTTTCACGGCAAGTGTTACTTCAACGCTGACGATAAAGCACCTACAGGGGACGGTACACGGAGTGAACGACCTGCCGACCGTTCGCGTGGGCGCGGTGGCAGGAACGTCCACCGAAGACGCAATTTCTCGACTTGGCATACGTTACCGAAAATTTGCCACGCCGCAGGACGGCTTGAAAGCGTTGCGCGCGCATTCCATCGATGCATTTGTCTACGACAAGCCGATACTCGCTTGGATTATCCAGAATGGCTTTTCGTCCTCAATCATGCTGATCGATGCGACTTTCGATCCTCAACAATACGCGTTTGCGATACCACGCGACAGTTCTCTTGGCAGGGCGTTGAATGTGGCGGTACTCGATGCGATCCATAGCGAATGGTGGCGACAGACTACTTTTCGCTACCTTGGTTCGCGGTAATCTTATCCGCAGACAAAATTCCCGGACCAAGATATTCAGGTCACTTCCGACTCGGATCACACCCGGCGATCAGCATCGATTTTTTGCGTGTGAATGCGTGCCTCAACTGGTTCCGGCCGTATCGAGGCTCATCGCCAGCACCCTCGCCACATGCAGCGCCTGGCGGTCGGCGCCGTCGTGGATCTGGTGGCGGCAGGACGTGCCGTCCGCGACGATCAACGCCTCGGCCGGCGCCTTGCGCACCGCCGGCAGCAATGACAGTTCGGCCATCTTGAATGAGACATCGATGGTCTCGGCATCGTACCCGAAAGAGCCGGCCATGCCGCAGCAGCTCGACTCCACCGGCTCCACCTCGAGGCGCGGGATCATTCTCAGCACGCTTTCCACCGCGCCCATGGCGTCAAAGGCCTTCTGGTGGCAGTGGCCGTGCAAGAGCGCCTTGCGTGCCAGCGGCGCCAGCGGCAAGTGCAAGCGGCCGGCCGCCTGCTCGCGGGCGAGGAATTCCTCCAGCAGCAGCGCGTTGACGCCAAGCTTGTCGACCGTCTCGCTTTTGATCAGCGCCGGCAGCTCGTCGCGGAAGGTGAACAGGCAGCTCGGCTCCAGGCCGATCACCGGCACGTCGCGCGCCACGTAAGGCGCGAGCGCGGCCAGCGTGCGCTCCATCTCGCGCTTCGCCTCGCCCACTTGGCCGACCGAGAAAAAAGTACGGCCGCAGCAGAGCGGGCGCGCGTCGCCGTCGCTCGGCAGCAGGGCATGCACGCGGTAGCCGCCGGCCACCAGCACGCGCAAAGCCGCGTCGAGATTCTCGCGCTCGAAATAGCGGTTGAAGGTATCGGCAAACAGCACCACGTCGCGGCTGCCGTCGGCGGCGGCGGCG
>JARRNI010000586.1:0-3952 GCA_037385125.1 Pseudolabrys sp. | reverse complement strand
GGCCGCGCGCGCGGGCGAGGCCGGGCGCGGCTTCTCCGTGGTGGCGTCCGAGGTCAAGACGCTGGCGACGCAGACCGGAAAATCGACCGAGCAGATCGGCGCCAAGATCGCCGAGATCCAGTCCTCCACGCGCGAGGTGGTGGTCTCGCTCACCGGCGTCGCCGAGACCATCGATCAGCTTTCCGGCGTGACTGAGTCGGTCTCCGCAGCGGTCGAGCAGCAGCGCGCCGCGAGCGAAAGCTTCGCTTCAAGCGCGGGCGAGACCAGCGCCGCGGTTTCCGACTTCGCCGGCCGCATGACCGGCATCGCCGACATGATGCAGCATTCGCGCGCCACCGCCTTGGACGTCGCCGCGGTCGCCGCGGCGATGCAGGCGACATCGCAGGCGCTGTGCCGCGAAATTCCCGACATCGTGCGCAAGGCGATCAAGGCCGACCTGCGCGAGTTTCCGCGCTATGAAGTGAGCCTGGGTGCGCGGCTGGAGCATGACGGCCGCTCCTTCGAGGTGGCCGTCCACGACGTCAGCCTTGGCGGCGCGCGCATCGACGCGGTGGCGGGGATCGGCGCCGGCGAACAGATCGCGCTCACTTTTGCCGGCATGAAGGCCATCGCCGGCGAGGTCGTACGGGAGGTAACCAAGCAGGAGCAGGCGGCTTGATCAGCCTCCCGTCACGCTCATGTGGCGCGACAGTGCCGGCCGCTGATGGCGGCGGTCGATCACGAAATCGTGGCCCTTGGGCTTGCGGGTGATCGCTTCGTCGATCGCCGTGTAGATCGGCTCGTCCGATTCCGAAGCGCGCACGGGCCCGCGCAGATCGGCGGCGTCGTCTTGGCCGAGGCACATATAGAGCGTGCCGGTGCAGGTGATGCGCACGCGGTTGCACGACTCGCAGAAGTTATGAGTGAGCGGCGTGATGAAGCCGAGGCGTCCCCCGGTCTCCTTGACCCGCACATAGCGAGCGGGGCCGCCGGTGCGGTAATCGATGTCTTCGAGCGTGTAGCGCTCGGCGAGCCGCGTGCGCACCATCGACAGTGGCAGATACTGATCGAGGCGCGTCTCGCCCACGTCACCCAGCGGCATCACCTCGATCACCGTGAGATCCATACCGCGGCCATGCGCCCATTCCAGCATCGGCGCGAGCTCGTCCTCGTTCACGCCCTTGAGCGCCACCGCGTTGATCTTCACTTTCAGCCCGGCGGCCTGCGCGGCGTCGATGCCGGCCAGCACCTTGTCGAGCTCGCCCCAGCGCGTGATGGCGCGGAACTTGTCGGCATCGAGCGTGTCGAGCGAGACATTCATGCGCTCGACCCCGAGGTCTTTGAGCTCGGCGGCATATTTCGCCAGTTGCGAGCCATTGGTGGTGAGCGTCAGTTCCTTGAGCGCGCCGCTCTCCAGATGGCGCGACAGCGAATGAAACAGCGTCATGATACCGCGGCGTACCAGCGGCTCCCCGCCGGTCAGGCGCAGCTTGCTTACCCCCTTGGCGACGAACGCGCTGCACAGCCGGTCGAGCTCCTCCAGGCTCAGCAGATCGGCCTTCGGCAGGAAGGTCATGTTCTCCGACATGCAGTAGACGCAGCGGAAATCGCAGCGATCGGTCACCGACACGCGCAGATAGGTAATGGCGCGCTGGAACGGGTCGATCAGCGGCGAGGGCCGGGGGCCTGCAAGGGTGCGTTTTGCCAAGGAAATTCCGTTGCTAGCCATGTTCCATCCCGCGCTCGCGGATTCTGCGGTCCGCTGTGGGCGTTTATATAGTCATAGTGGCGGATAATGGCCATGGCGTCCACCCGCGCGCGTACGCATGCCAGCGGCACAGATTTTGCGCCGCCCGCGGGCGCAAAACGCTTGCGTCGGCTTATTGCTGCGGGGTCGGCGCCGGCCAGGGTGAAGGCGCGCGCTGCGGCGGCGGCGGCGCGGCAGGGGCCGGCGCGGGCGCCGGCTTTGGCGCCGCCTTCGGCGCTGGCTTGGGTTTCGGCTTGGGCGCGGCATGCTTTACGGCGCGCTTGTGATGAACCGTCCTCCGCCTTCTCTTTCTCATTTTCTTCGGCGGCGCCACTGGCGTCAGCACCGCCTGCACCGGGTTCGGCTTCAGCTTGAAAGAGCCGTCGCCCATGGAGACCGGCTGCACGTTCTCGGTGTCCGGCTGAAAGCCATTGAGCGTGAAGGCGACGGTGAACGGCTGGTCGGGCGCGAGTGCAAGCGCACAGGGCGTGCGGCAGGATTTCCCGAGCGACGTCTTGGCTTCGGCGCCGGGCGGGGTGGATTCGAAGCGCACGGTCTCGAGCGTCGGTCCCGTCTTGAACCAGTCGGGATGCGACTTGAAGAAATCGGAATTCGATGAGCACGCGGCAAGGAAGAGTGTCGCCGCGATGGCGATTACCCGGTACATGTCGCTCACCCCGTCCGCCCGGGCGACAAGGGGCCGCCCGGCATCGCGAAAGATACGAAGCGCATCCTTGGGGTGCAACAGCGAGCGCGCCGTTAACCTTAATGGCGTTAACTATGATCTGACAGACCCCAGCCTTAATCGGCGGGGCAGAGCTCGGCCACCGCCGCTGGCAATTGGGCGAAACGGCTGATGATGCGGTCGGGGCCGAGCTCCGTTACCGGCTGCTCGGTATAGCCGAAGTCGACCACGATCACCGGGATGCCGGCGCCGCGCGCGACGCGGATATCGGTCAGGGAATCGCCGATCATGATTGCGTGTTGCGGAGTTCCGCCGGCGGCCGCGATCGTGCGGCGTAGCACCTCCGGGTCGGGCTTCTGTATGCCGAAGGTGTCCTGGCCGCAGATCGTCGCGAAACGGTTGGCGAGCCCCAGCGCTTCGAGCAGTGAAACCGACAGGCGCTCGAGCTTGTTGGTGCAGACCGCGAAACGGTGGCCTCGGCTTGCCAGCGCGTCGAGCGCTTCGATCAGACCCGGAAAAGGCTGCGAGCGGTCGGCGATGTGCTCGGAATAACGCGCGATGAAATCGGCGAACAGCGCGTCAAGCTTGGCCGGCGGAAGGGCCCGGCCTTCCGCTTCCACGCCGCGCACGATCATGTTGCGGGCGCCGCCGCCGATCATGGTACGCGCGGCATCGTAAGGCACCGACGGCAGGCCTTCGCGCGCGAACACCGCGTTTAAGGTGGCGACGAGATCGGGCGCGGTATCGATCAGGGTGCCGTCGAGGTCGAAAACGATTGTTGGGGCTGGCATGGCCGGGGATCGTTAATGGCCGCGGCGCGCCGAGGCAAGGGCACGCAACGCCGCGGTCCGATTTTCGGCTATCCAGGCTTGCCGATCAGGGCTAGATAAGCGCCCGATACGACACCGATTCACCCGCAGGCGACAGCCGGTTCACCATGGACGCCGAAGCCCAGAAACGCGCCGCCGCCGCGCGCGCCGTCGAGTTCGTGCGGCCGGGCATGCGTCTCGGCCTCGGCACCGGATCGACCGCTCGCCATTTCGTCGACCTGCTCGGTGAGCGCGTGCGCGCCGGCCTCGACGTTGCCGCGGTGCCGACCTCGCGGGAGACCGAGGCACAGGCCGCGCGTTGCGGCATTCCGCTCACCACCCTCGACGAGGTGCCCGCGCTCGACCTGACCGTGGACGGCGCCGATGAAATCGCGCCCGACCTCACTTTGATCAAGGGCGGCGGTGGTGCGCTGTTGCGTGAGAAGATTGTCGCCGCCGCCTCCGCCCGCATGATCGTGATCGCCGACCGCAGCAAATGGGCGGAGGCGCTCGGCCGCTATCCGCTGCCGATCGAGATTGCCCCCTTCGGGGCGGAAGCGACCCGGCGGCAACTCGAGCAAGCGATTGCCGCGCTGCAAGAGCCCGGCCGGCTCGGCTTGCGGCAGGGGCGGGACGGCCATGCTTTCGTCACGGATGGCGGTCACTGGATCGTCGACGCCGCCCTCGGCCGCATTGACGATCCGCCCGCAATAGCGCAGGCCATTTCCGCCA
>JARRNI010000585.1:0-3322 GCA_037385125.1 Pseudolabrys sp. | reverse complement strand
GAGCGCGACGGCATATCGTATGCGGATCATGAGCAAGCTCCTTTTCGACCCAGAACAGATCACACTGCACAAGGTGCGGTTGCACAAAGCACGCGGCTCCATAAGCCCGGCGTCTCGGAGCGACGCGTTCAGGATCGCTTGCGCTCAAAAAACTGTCAACGGCGACGGCCGCCCAAAGAATGCACAGACGTGTGATTTGTCGCTCAAATTCTCATCGTGCAGGAAAAGCACATGAATTTAACGGTGCGAAGCGCAGGGCGCGCTCGGCACAATTGGGAACCGCGCAGCGGATGCTCTATCGGCGCGGTCGCGACGAGCGACACGGCGCCTCCAAACCGTCACGCTACAGCTTCTTGATGATCTTGGTTTCTTTCGCCGTGGTCTTGGGGTCGCTCCAGCGCGGCTCGCTCGCCCCGTTGCCCCAGGCGCGCGGGCGGTAGAAGGTGTGCACGCCGAGCTTGTAGATCCTGCGCATCTCCGACACCCAGTCGGGATGCACCCAGGAGGCGTGGTAGTGCGTGGCCTTGCCGATTTCCGGCAGCCACAGCTTGCCGGCGAGCATGTCGTGGGCGATGCGCTTGGCGCGCAGCCAGGCGTTCGGCTCGGTCACCACGTCGGGCACGCCGTCGCAGGCGAAGGTGAACTGGCAGGCTAGATGGCGGCGGGCGCCCTGGTAGACCACGCCGCAGATTTTGTCCGGATAGAACGCCGAGAACACGCGGTTCATCACCACCTGCGCCACCGCGATCTGGCCGCGCACCGGCTCGCCGCGCGCCTCGAAATATACCGCGTCGGCGAGGCACTTCTCTGCCTTGGCGCGTCCCTTGGCCGTGAGGCTCAGCCGTTCGGCCGGCGATTGCGGATGACGCTCGGCGCCGGTGACCTCGCCCTTGCTGGCGACGCTGACGCCGCCTTCGGCTGTTTGGTCCGTTGGGATCAGTGCCGCGAGCTTGACGTTGGACTTGCCGCTGGCCACGGGCGCGCGGCCTGGTGCCCAGGGCTTGATCTTTTCCTTCAGCGCGGCGAGCGGATCGGCGCCGAAATAGACGCGCGCCGACGTGGCGGCGGGCGATCGCTTGCCCGGCTGCAATAAGGCCAGGGCGGCCGGAGTCTTGGGCGCCGGCTCGGCTGCCGGCTTGTCGTCGACGGGCGCGGGAAACTCGTAATCCGAATAGGGATCGAAGCGGCCGCCCACCTTGGGCAACGCCGCCTCGCCTCCAGGCTGGGGCTCAGACTTGGCGGCTTCGGCCTGCGGCAAAGGCTTGATAGTCTCGACCGCCGGCATCGGCGGCATCGGCGCGCGCGCCCGCGAAATCAGCGAGTCGCGCTTGTCGCGCCGGTTCACGGTGGGGAATTGCCGCGGCCCGCGCGGATCACCGAGAAACTGGCGCCCGATCGAGCGGGCGATATCGCCAGGATCGAAATTGGCGAGCGCATAGATCGGCGGATGCGGGATGGCGGTGCCGACCGGCCGCGGCAGGCTGAAGGTGGCGGTGTGGATGGTGCCGAACGGCGAGTCAATCAGGTAGGCCCGCGCGCGGGCGGCAACGCCGGGCTGATGCGCCAGCAGCGCGCCGAGACCCTGATAGGCCGGCTGCGTCGGCACCAGCGTGAAGGCCAGCGCGAAAGCGCCGACCCGCGCCACGCCGGCGCGCCGCTTATGCAGGACTCGAATGACCACACCCACCCGACACCGAATTGCATGCGCTAGCTTGGCCGCCTAAGTGGCGAGAATGCGACAGGTTTTCTTATTTTCCGATTAACCCTGCGAAGCCCTTAAGGCGCCAAGCCGACGCGTTTCCGGCGGCGCCTCGGCAGGCCGCGTGCGTCCTCGCACGCGCAACCGGCAGTAACGCTTGGTTAAGCATTGTTAACCCTATCGCAATCGCTGGCGCCGATAGTGCGCGGAATCTTGCGCCAATTCCGGGCCGCCATGTCATCTTCAATCACGTCGTCATTAATTCCGCTTTTCAACGCTCTGGGTATCGCGGCGCTCAGCATCGCCGCGCTGATCGGCGCCGGCCTGCTCTACCGCCGCCAACGCACGCAAAATGCCCGCTTCACCGAAGCGATCGACAACATGACGCAAGGCCTGGTCATGTTCGACGCGCAAGGCCGCATCGTCGTGGTCAACCGCCGCTACATCGACATGTATGGGCTGTCGCCGCAAATCGTGCGGCCCGGGCTCACGCTGAAACAGCTGATCGAGCACCGCAGGGACACCGGCCTGTTCACCGGCGACGTCGAGAGCTATTGCCAGAACATCCTCGACGCGATGCGCGCCGGCAAGAATAACGCGATCTATGTAACGGCGAGTGACGGCCGCATCGTATTCGCCAAGAACGAGCCGCTGCCGGGCGGCGGCTGGGTTTCCACGCACGAGGACGTCACCGAGCAGCGCCGCGCCGAGGAGGAGCGTGCGGCGATCAACGACCAGGAACAGCGGCGCGCCACCGTGGACGCCGGCATTGCCTCGTTTCGGCCGCGCGCCGAGACCCTGCTGTCGAGCGTGAGCAACAGCGCCAGCGCCATGCAGGCGACGGCGGCCGCGCTGTTCGGATCGTCCGATCAGACCACGCAGCGCGCGGAGAGCGCGGTGGAAGCGTTCAACGAGGCTTCCAGCAATGTAGAGACCGCGGCAGCCGCGGCCGGCGAATTGTCGAGCTCGATCGACGAGATCAGCCGCCAGCTCACCCACACCAACAGCATCGTCGAGCTGGCCACCGCGGAGGCGCGCGCGACCGACGGCGAGATCGCCAGCCTCGCCGACGGGGCACAGAAGATCGACGACGTGGTCACGCTGATCCGCAACATCGCCGGCCAGACCAACCTGCTGGCGCTCAACGCCACCATCGAGGCCGCGCGTGCCGGCGAGGCCGGCAAGGGCTTCGCGGTGGTCGCGGCGGAGGTGAAATCGCTCGCCGTGCAGACCGCTACTGCCACGGAAGAGATCGCCAGCCACATCCTGGCCGTGCAGGGCTCGACGTCGGGCGCGGTCGACGCCATCCGGCAGATCGCCACGCGCATGCAGGAGATCAACCAATATACCGCGGCGGTGGCGGCCGCGGTCACCGAGCAGAACGCTTCCACCGGCGAGATCTCGCACAACGTGGCCAGCGCGGCGCAGGGCACCGGCCATGTGGTGGAAGTGCTGGGCGAGGTGAGCAACGCGGCGACCGAGACGCGCAACTCCGCGCAGGTGGTGCGCGACGCCTCCGAGACCGTGGCTGCGGCGGTCGCTAACCTGCGGCGCGAGGTGGAGGATTTCCTCGCCAAGGTGGCGGGATAATCCTAACCGTAATTTACGCTTGGCTCGCCGCCG
>JARRNI010000584.1:0-3335 GCA_037385125.1 Pseudolabrys sp. | reverse complement strand
TGGCCTGCACCCGGTTTGGATGACACCGACTTAAGCGAATCCGGCCCTGCGCTCGAACTCCATAGGGCTTAGATAACCGATCGTCGAGTGTCGACGCTTCACATTATAGAAACGTTCAATGTAATCGAACACGTCCGCCTTTGCCTCGTCCCTGGTCCTGTACGTCTTGCGGTCGATGCGCTCCGTTTTGAGCGACGAGAAGAAGCTTTCCATCGCCGCGTTGTCCCAGACATTGCCCGAGCGGCTCATCGAGCAGACAACGCCGTGATCAGCCATCAGCCGCTGGAACTGCTCACTCGTATATTGGCTGCCCCGATCCGAATGATGCAACAGCGCGTCGGGCTTGCCGCGCCGCCAGATCGCCATCACCAGCGCGTCGGTGACGAGCTGAGCGGCCATCGCTGCGCTCATCGACCAGCCCACCACCCGACGAGAGAACAGGTCGATCACGGCGGCCACGTAGAGCCAGCCCTCCGCCGTCCAGATGTAGGTGAAGTCCGCGATCCATCGACGGTTGGGAGCCGGAGCCGCGAAGGCGCGATCGAGCACGTTGGGAGCGACCGCGGAGGCCTGCCGCTCACCCAGATCGGGCGGCAGCCGACGCCGGCGCGGGCGTGCTTTAAGCCCTTGGCTGCGCATCAATCGCTCGATCCGGTGCAGGCCGCAGGCGACCCCTTCGGCCAGCAGATCGTGCCACACCCGCCTGGCGCCATAGGTCCGGTCGCTGGCAACGAAGCTCGCCCGTACCTTCGCGCCGAGCTCTTCGTCGCTTCGGCTGCGCCGGCTGCGCGGTCGCTTGAGCCAGGCATAGAACCCGCCGCGCGAGACACCGAGCGCCCCGCACATCCAATCCGCCGGCCAGATCCCCCGGTGCTTCGCGATGAAGGAGAACTTCACGTCGATTCCTTCGCGAAGTAGGCCGCGGCTTTTTTTAGAATGTCCCGCTCGGCCCTGAGCTTGATGACCTCGCGCTTGAGCCGGGCGATCTCCAGCTGCTCCGGCTTCATCTGCCCGTTGCCCGGGAAGGCCTGCTGCGGATCATCGGCGAACTTCTTCACCCAAGTTCGCAGTTGACTGACGTGCACGCCCAGGTCCTGCGACGCCTGGGCGAACGACACGCCGCGCTCTCTGATCAGGCGCACAGCCTCAAGCTTGAACTCTCGCGTAAACTTCCGCCTCTCCATGACCCACCTCCGGTCCCATTGTCACACCAAACTTGGTGTCTTCGGAACCGGGTGCAGGCCACTTTGGACGTTCTTCCGATAGGCAACGACATCGACCCTCGTCTTGCCGACTTGGTAGCTGTACCAGCCGCTCATCCAGGCCGAAAATCGCTTTGACTCAGCGAGCGTCATCGCAAGGAATTGCACGCACGTCACCTTGCGCATTTCGATGGTCGTTTGCGGTTCAATTGGCACGGCTACCGGTGCCGACACCAATTTAAGAGAGGAAACACCAGCCTGAACATTGAGACCAGTTGTACCCTGCACTGAGAGTGGCTGCAGCGCCACGCTGCGGTTCGAACCGCCAAGCAGCACATTTACGCCGGCACCAAGGCCCAGTGTTGCCGCGCCGCTCACGCCGACGTAATCACCATCCATCCCGCCAAGAGCGGGTCCCGTCGTTGCTGCGAACACAGCCCACGTGAGAACACCCCCAGCAGTCGCACCGAGATTAACGCCGATTGTCGTCATCGTCCCCTGGTAGGTCTGAACGGGCCAACCAACTTGGCTCGGCGTAAATTGGCAGCTCATTTTTTGTTCAGATGCGACGATAAGACCAACAGTTGGCTCTAACCTGCAATTCAAGCCACCAATTTGGGACCAAGCAGCTGGCTGCGCAAACGTGCCCGCCGGGAAAATAGCGCATGTCAACGCCAGCAAGTTAAATGATCTGCACATGGCGCGTTCCTCGAAATAATCGGGCATTATCTACAGAATAGGGATTGGCTAATTGACTTAGGTCAAACCGGGTTTTTCTTCAGTTACAGAGGGATACTTGAAAGCGAAGAAATGACTTTTGCCCAAAAAAGACCGGTGGATGGCGCCCCTTGAAGGTCGGCCTAGGACACAGGCGGTGGTCGACTGGCAGCGCGCCACCTGAGGAATTGTCCACTGCGACTTCGCCGTCCCGCTGTTGAAATTTGCCGCTTGCGACTATGCTCTCAGCTGGAGAGGTCGAGGCGTAGCAATATCGGAACGCTGCTTCGTGCTACTCGACTTCACGCACACGAGCCGAGCCGGCTGCCTCCGGCTGCACGAGGCGGGCCGCGTCGACGCCATGCCGCGCTCGTTCGCGCTGCGGTAAGCCGCGGACTCGTTGCTGCCGAGCGGCCCTCGCTCTGGTCGCCGCCGAGCATATTCAGCACGCCCGAAGCGCTCACCGAGGCCGGCGTGGTCGAGGCGGAGCTGAGGGCGCTAGCGCGTCATGCGATTGAGGTGGTCAAATCCTGATCTGACGACGAATGAAACGAGACGGATTCGGGAACACGTCATGCCCGCCAGCCAGACAATTAGTGACGTTCAACGCAGGGCCCTGCGCGATCATTGGGTGCTCTACCTGGTCGAGGGCATCGCGCTGGTCATCGTGGGAGCTTCGGCCGTTGCGCTGCCGCCGCTGGCCACGCTGGCGGTGACGCTGTTCATTGGCTGGGTAATCTTCTTGAAGGGCGTCGTCGGCCTGCTCACGACGTTCTTCGCGCGGCGGGCGCCCGGCTTCTGGTGGTCGCTGCTATCCGCCGCACTCGCCGTCATGGTCGGCGGGCTGTTGCTCGTGAGCCCGCTGGGCGGCGCTTTGACGCTCACGGCCCTGCTGATCGGGTTTTTCCTCGTCGGGGGCGCCGCTTCGATCATGTTCGCGTTCGATCACAGGCGCGAGCTCTCTGGCCGATGGGGCTGGATGCTGGCGAGCGGAGTGCTCGACTTGGTCTTGGCCGCGCTGATATTCGCCGGCCTGCCGAGCGCCTCGACCTGGGTGATCGGCCTGTTGGTTGGAATCAGCATAATCTTCGGCGGCGTCGCCCTGATGGCGATGGCACTGAACGCGCGCGGAGCTGGGTAAGCGCGGCAGCCTGCCGATCCCCGTCGACCGGCTCTGTTCGCGCCGCCCATCGGCCCGTCAGGTATCCCTGAAGCCTTTTTCCGGCTCGCCCCGGCATCTTCTCACCCCTCGCGCCGGGACTCTGTCCGGGCCTCTCTGAGGACCGGCGGGCCGAGGGCATTATGTCGGATCGGTTGCCAGCGGAAAGCTGGGTTGTTCGCTGCGCCCGTGAACGCAACTGAATGGGTGAGGGGCCGGGTAAAGGCGAGGTCGCGGATAACGTACAGAATCTTTCG
>JARRNI010000583.1:0-4709 GCA_037385125.1 Pseudolabrys sp. | reverse complement strand
GGCAAATCCGCGATGGTCAGCGGACTTCCATCGGGCCCGATGACATACTTGACCCTCGGGCGGTGGGGCTCGGTCATTGGTGTACTCACAAGCACAAGACTCGACTGACGCAACGGCTGTAACCTACAGGTCGCGACTTAAAATTTACCTAAGCACGAGACGTGAAGCGAGAGATCATTGCCTTGTTTTTGCTAACCTTTCGGTTACGGATGGACACTGGGCTACGGCATCCGGCTACTCCAGAAAGCGCGAACGCTCGGCTAATATAGGTCATCGCGACGCCTTTTAGGGGGCAACGTTTGGAAAAAACGCCCACCGGCCGCCGTCCGCGCTGGCGCGCCTTTGTCCGTTATATCAGCACCTTGCTGGCGGTGGGGGCAGCCTATTTCGTGCTCGCCTGGCTGGGATTGCGGCTCGCCTCGATCAATGAAAGCGCCGGCCCGATCTGAGCGCCGAGCGGCATTGCGCTGGCCGCCGTGCTGCTCGGCGGTTTGCGGCTGTGGCCGGCGATCCTGATCGGCGCATTCGCCGCCAATGCCATCACTGCGGGCACGTTGCCGAACTCCGCCGCCATCGCCGTCGGCAACACCCTGGAAGCCCTGATCGGCGGCTTTCTGGTCGGACGCTGGGCCGGCGACCGTGATCAGCGCCTCGATCGGCGTGATAACGTTGTGTGTGGCGGGTCTGGCGGCCTGGCCCGATTTCTCGCCGATCTGGGTAACCTGGTGGCTGGACGCCGCCGCCGGCGCGCTGGTAGTGACCCCGGTCATCGTGTTGTGGGCGCGCTGCGGCTGGCGCGCCTTCCACCAAAACGAGGTGGCTGGCCTCCACGGCGGCGGCGGCCGGCGCGGTCGCCGTCGGCCTGCTGGCCTTCAGCCCGCTGCTGCCGCGCACGGAATATTCCAGCCCGCTCGGCTTCCTGGCGATCCTGCCGCCGGTCTGGGCGGCGCTCAGGCGCGGCCCGCGCGACACCGCGACGGTCAGCCTGATCCTCACCGGTTTCACCATCTGGAGCACGCTCGAACACATCGGTCCATTCGGGGAGATGAGCATCAACGAGTCTTTCCTCGTGTTGCTCACCTTCATGGTCAGCCTGACGGTGCAAAGCCTGGCCTTGAGCGCGGACGTCGCCATGCGCCGCGCCAGCGAAGAAAACCTGCGCCGCACGCAAGGCGAGCTCGATCGCCGCGTCAAGGAGCGCACCGCGGCGCCGGCCGACGCCAACATCCATCTGCAGGAGGCCCGGCGCCTCGCCAATCTCGGCAGCTGGTCGTGGGACCTGAAAAGCGACCGCGTCGTCTGGTCGGACCGGTTGTTCGAGATCTACGGTCTGGCGCGCCGCGGTTTCAAAGGCACAATCCTTCTGCAGAGCATCGGCAAGGTGGTGCGCGACGAGACGGCGCGCCGGTGCGCATGCTCGGCTGCCTCGACGTCACCGACCGCATTAAGGCCGAGCGCGCCTTGCGCCAGTCCGAGCAGAGCTACCGGCTGCTGTTGCGCAGCGTGCGCGACTACGCGATCTACATGCTCGGTCCGCAAGGGTGCGTGCTGAGCTGAAACGCCGGCGCCGCCAACATCAAGGGCTTATGCTGCGGAGGAGATCGTCGGCCGCAACTACCGGGAGTTCTTCACCGAGGAGGACCGCGAGGCCGGCATGCCGGAGCGGGCGCTGGAAACCGCCGCGCGTGAAGGTCAGCACGAGTCGCAAGGCTGGCGGGTGCGCAAGGACGGCAGTCGCTTCTATTCGACCTCGGTGATCGACGCCATCCGCAACGACGCCGGCGAGCCGCTCGGCTTCGCCAAGGTCACCCGCGACATCACCGAGCAGCGTGAGGCGCAGATCGCGCTCGAGCAGACGCGCGGGCAATTGGCTCAGGCGCAGAAGATGGAGGCGCTCGGCCAGCTTACCGGCGGCATCGCCCACGACTTCAATAATCTTCTGATGATCGTGTCGGGCTATTCGCAGATTTTGCAAAGCCGGCTGAGCGAGGCCAAGGACAAGCAGGCAAGTTTTCGTCTTGACGCCGGCGGCCGTCTTGCCGGTCTCGGCCTGAGCGGGCTTCTGATCGGCTTGAGGCGAACTGTCCCTGCCGGCAGCCTTGGCATTATTCTTATCCGTGGCTTGCTTGGCGCTGTCGGCCGACTTGCTCTTATCCTTGGCCGCCTTGTTGCCGTCAGCCGGCTTGCCGTCGGCCTTTGTGTTCTTGCTCGGCGCGGTTGTCTTGCCCTGGTCGTCCCGCGGCGGTGGGCTCTCCTTGGCGTGTTTGGCCGGAGGCGGATCCTTGCGCGGCGGGGGTGCGGCCGGCTCAGGCGAATCGAGCAGGGTTTGGAACGGGGTCGCCGGCGCGCGCTCGGCGGCAGCGGCCGGCTTCGGTGCCGGCGGCGCGGTCGGCTTGGGGGCAGGGGGATCTGACGCGACAGACGGCAAGGGGGCACCTCCGGATATCCGCCGTCCCCTGTGCAATCGCCAAGCCAGCCCTTTGTTTTCGAGAATTTCTCTATATATCAATATCGTAAGAGACGGGCCGTGCCTGCGCGTTCGGCCCGGCAGCGCGTGCTGGCCTGCCGGCAGAATTTGCTGCCAGGGCGCGGCCGCCGCCGCCGGTTCCGCGAGCCCCCTGCATTGCGCGGCCCCGATCGCCACCTATAGTAACTAGTGCCATGCCCAACAGCCTCGATCTCGACCGCAAGCCTGCCGAGACCCGTGTCGTCGTCGCCATGTCCGGCGGCGTCGATTCCTCGGTCACGGCCGCGCTGCTCAAGGCCGAAGGCTATGACGTGGTGGGCGTCACCCTGCAGCTCTACGACCACGGCGCTGCCGCCCACCGCAAGGGCGCCTGCTGCGCCGGCCAGGACATCTACGACGCGCGCCGCGTGGCCGAGAGCATCGGCATTCCGCATTACGTCCTGGACTACGAGAGCCGCTTCAAGGAGGCGGTGATCGACCGCTTCGCCGAAAGCTATATCCACGGCGAGACGCCGGTGCCCTGCGTCGATTGCAACATGGCGATCAAGTTTCACGACCTGCTGATCACCGCGCGCGAACTGGGCGCGGAGGTGCTGGCCACCGGCCATTACGTCGCCTCGCGCCAGCTGCCGTCGGGTGAGCGCGGCCTGTTCCGCGCGCGCGACGAGGAGCGCGACCAGAGCTATTTCCTGTTCGGCACCACGCGCGAGCAGTTGCAAGTGCTGCGCTTCCCGCTCGGCGAGCTGTCGAAGGCCGAGACGCGCACGCTCGCCCACGAATTCGACCTCGCCGTGGCCGACAAGCACGACAGCCAGGACATCTGCTTCGTGCCGAGCGGGCACTACGCCGATGTGATCGAGCGGCTGAAGCCGGGCGCTGCCGAATCCGGCGCCATCGTCGACCTCGACGGCAAGGTGCTGGGTGCGCACAGCGGCATCATCCATTACACCGTCGGGCAGCGCCGGGGTCTTGGCCTTGCGACCGGCAAGCCGCTCTATGTGGTGAGGCTTGACGCCGAGCACCGACAGGTTGTGGTCGGCCCGCGCGAGGCGCTGCGCATGAGCCGCATCCGCCTGCGCGACGTCAACTGGATCGGTGACGCCACGATCGACGAGGTGCTCGCCGAAGACCGCCGCGAGGTGTTCGTCAAGGTGCGCTCGACCCGCGCGCCGCAGGCCGGCTGGCTGTGCGCGGCTGACGGCGAGTACGAGGTGGAGCTGGCCGATGGCGAACACGGAGTCTCGCCGGGCCAGGCCTGCGTGTTCTACGATCGCGCGCAGGGCCAGGCGCGCGTGCTCGGCGGGGGCTTTATAAGACAAGCGGCGGCGGCCGCCGAGGTCGCGCCCGCGGAGCATGAGCGCATGGCGCAAGCGGTCGCGCGCTGAAGGCGCGGGCGCGAGAGCCGTGGGCGACGATATCGACAGACAAAGCGTCGAGCGCGCCTATGGGCGCTGGGCGCCCGTCTATGACCTGGTGTTCGGCGGTGTGTTCGCGCCCGGCCGCCGCGCGGCGATCGCGGCGGCGGAGGAGGCGAGCGGCCCGCAGGGTGGGCGCATCCTGGAGGTCGGCGTCGGCACCGGCATTTCGCTGCCCGACTATCGACGCGTCAACCGGCTGGTTGGCTGCGACATCTCCAAGCCGATGCTGCGCAGGGCGACCGACCGCGTGTGCGAGCAGAAGCTCGACAATGTCGAACTGCTGGCGGTGATGGATGCCGCGCGTCTGCCCTTGCCGGACGCCAGCTTCGATGTGGTGGTGGCGCAGTTCGTCATCACCGCGGTGCCCGATCCGGAAGCGACGCTTGACGAGTTCGCACGCGTGATCAAGCCGGGCGGCGAGATCATCCTGGTCAATCACATCGGCGCGGAACGCGGGCCCCGCCGCGTGTTCGAGCTCGGCTTCGCGCCGCTGGCGCGCCGGCTCGGCTGGCGACCGGAGTTTCCCTACAAGCGGCTGACCGACTGGGCCGCGCGCCACGGCGGCGTCACGCTGCTCGAGCGCCGTCCCATTCAGCCGCTCGGCCATTTCGCGCTGGTCCGGTTCCGGCGTGCGTCGTGAAACTTTTGGCCGGAACCGCCGCTTCCGTTTCGCCGTTATCTTCCCGTGCAGAGAGGGAGCGACGCGATGGCAGTCCGTATTCTCGGCGCTGCCTTGGCCTTGGCGCTGGCATTGCCCGCGCCGGCCTTGGCGCAGGCGCCGCCGAGCAACGACCGGCCGCCGGTGCGGGCGAAGGCGAAGGAGC
>JARRNI010000582.1:0-3353 GCA_037385125.1 Pseudolabrys sp. | reverse complement strand
AGTGCTGGGGTACCACGTTCTGGGCATTCCATTGCGCCCGAAGCTCGGCCGGGCTCGTGCCATCGTCGCTCGCGCAGCCGCCCGCCAAGAGTAAAGCCAGCAAGGCCAGCCACCGCATTTCCCGTCTCTCCATTTTCGTCTGCGGTCCCCCCTGGCACGATCATAGTCGAGCCTTGCATCCCTCGGCCAGATCGTTCGCGCGCCGCTGGCCCGCGGTGAAAGGCCCGGCCTTGGCCATATCGTCCGCACCGGCACGGCTCGACCTCGCGCCGGCGATGGGGGCCGCCGTCAGTTCGTCAGACGCACGCCGCCGAACACGCCGAAACGCGGCCGCTCGAAGCCGATCGGGTTCTGGTAATGGCGATCGAACAGGTTGTCGGCCTGGGCAAACACCGTCAGGTGCGGGTTAACCTCATAATTCGCCGCGACATTGACCGTGGTATAGGGCGGCGCGTCCAGGCGCGGGATGAACACCGCCGTGTCGCGATTCACGTCCACCCACGAGCTTACATAAAGCACGGTGGACGACAGCGTCAGGCCGTCGAGCGGCGTCCATACCGTCGAGACGCTGAGCTTGTGCGCCGGGCGCCGCAGCAGTCCCAGACCGGTCGTGTTGTCGCGCGTGGCCGTCCAGGTGTAGTCGGCGCGGACCTTCAATTGATCGGTCAGCGCGGCGGCGGCAAAGGCCTCGATGCCGTGGGTCTCGGCACTGCCGATGTTCTTATAGACGAAAGTGAAGGTTGCCGGATTGAACTGCGTGACGATCAGGTCGGATATCTCGTTGTGGAAATAGGTCGCGCCGAAGCGCAGCCGGCCGTTAAACAGCGGTTGCTCGAAGCCGAAGTCATAGCCTTTGCTGATTTCGGGCCGCAGATCGGGATTGGCGACCTGCCCGATCGAAGGATTGTTGACGTAGAGCTCGGTCAAGGTCGGCGCCTTGAAGCCGGTACCGTAACTGCCTTTCAGCTTGGTTTCGGTGCCGGGCACGATCACGGCCGGCGCCACGCGCCAGGTCGTGTGCGGGCCGAAGCTGGCATTGTCGTCATAGCGGATGTTCGACACCAGGAAGAAGCGCTCGGCAAAGTCCGATTGCAGCTCGGCGTAGGCCGCCTTGTTGGTGTTCTGCGCGTAGGTCTCGACCGGCACGAACACGCCGCCGATGACCGAGCCGGTCGAATCGGTGCGCAGCTTCTGCGTTTCGTGCTGCAGGCCGAGAACCAGCGTCTGGCCGGGCAGCACCTTCGCCACGCTGCGCCAGTCGTATTGCAGTCTTTCGCCGACGCTGGTGTTGGGCGGCGCCACCGAGCCGAACGGCGTGAAGCTGTCCGAATTGGGATCGAAATTCCAGTTCCAGTGATTGACGTAGTCGACGCCGAAATAGTTCTTGAGCTTACCGTCGAACAGCGACCATACCGCCTCGCCGCGGGTGAACAGCTTGTGGTTCACCTGGCGATCCTGCATCGCCTCCGGCGCGGGGGTGGGAAAATTCACGTAATCGTCGCCGGTGAAACGAAGATGCGCATCGGTATAGCGCGCGACCGCGTTGAGCGTGAGGGCATCGGAAAGGTCGGCACCGAGTTTCGCCGAATAGGTCCAGTTATCGTAGAAATCGTTGTTACGCCGCTCGCCCGGCGCCAGCAGGTCGAGCGGGGTGACCGGATTTTCGGTCGAGCGGAAGTGCAACGCGTTGAACGCATAGTTGAAGCGGTCCTGCGAGCCACTGAGGCTGGCCGCCTGATTGAAGGTGCCGAAAGAGCCGCCCTCCACGCGCGTGCTCAGCTTCGGCGGGCCTTTGCCCTTTTTGGTGACGATCGAGATGACGCCGCCGAGCGCATCCGAGCCGTACAGCCCGCTCTGCGGCCCGCGCAGCACCTCGATACGCTCGATGTCGCCGGTCAATAGATGCGCGAAATCGAAGGCGCCGTTCGGCGTGCTCGGATCGCCGATGTCGATGCCGTCGAGCAGCACCTTGACGTGATTAGAATTGGTGCCGCGCATGAAGACCGCGGTCTGCCCGCCAGGCCCGCCCGTCTGCACGACGTTCAGCCCGGGGACCATCCTGAGGGCGTCGGGAATGGTTCTGATCTGTTCGCGTTGCAGCTCCTGGCCGGTGATCACCGTCACCGAGCTCGCCACCGCACTTGCCGGCGTCGGCACCGTGGTGGCGCTCACCACGACCGGCGGCAAGGTCACTGCCTGCGAGCCATCCTGCGCGTGCGCCTGCTGCGCAAGCAGCGCACCCACCGCCAAGGCGGCGCCCGAAAGATTCTTTCCAACCCCCATGACACAATGTTCCTTCGTGCGCGCCCGCGCATGCGGCGGGCGCTCCGGGTGAGACCAAGCCCGGGGCGAAGGATCACGGCACGCAACGAACCACGTCTTGCGAAGCCCTGCGTACCGAAGTCGTGAAATGAACGAGCGGTCTTCCACGGCCTTCGCACCGGGCATTGACGTCACCGCTGCGAAAGACCGCTCCGTATGGACGCCCCGTCCACCGGTTGGGTGACCGCGCTGGCAGGTCTCCTGGCTCGCGGGTCTTTGCCTCGATCCGGCCTTCCCGGTTTCCCAGTGGCTGTTGTCGGACGAGGCTCGCCGCTCACAGTTGCGGGGGCAGCCGCGGATGGCCGCAAATATCGAGGCTTCCGCGTTCCCTCTTTCGTCTCCGGATTTTGTCCGGAGAACCAGCACGGCGAAAATGTTCCCCGAACGCGCGGGTGAGTCAAGGCCGCCGAAGCCGCAAATCGGTTATGCTGCGATCCGACACGGGGGCGATCATTCGTTGTCTAGGGCGACGATCCCATGGACGCGGTAAGGCCCACGAATACGGCTGTGCGGAAGATCACGATCTGGGATGGGCCCACACGCCTCTTCCACTGGCTTACGGCTGCGCTCGTTGCGGCAGCCTATGTAACCTGGCGGCTCAACTGGATGTTCTGGCACGTCTGGGCCGGCTATGCCGTGCTTGCTCTGGTGCTGTTCCGGTTGTTGTGGGGGTTGTTCGGCAGCGAGACGGCGCGCTTTGCACGCTTCCTGGTTTCGCCGGGCACCGCCTTGCGCTACCTCCGCCACGCCCTGCGCCGCGAGCCGGACCGTCAGGTCGGCCACAATCCGGCCGGCGGCTGGATGGTGCTGCTGCTGCTGGCTCTGCTGCTGGCCGAGACGCTGACCGGACTCTATGTCAACAACGACGTCGCGGATGTCGGGCCCTTCACCGCATTGGCGCCGGCCTGGGTCGACAATCTGATCACCGACCTTCACGACGTGTTCTGGCAGGCGCTGCTGGCCGCCGTCGCACTGCATGTCGCGGCGGTCGCCTTTTACTGGGCCGTGAAGCGACAGAACCTGCTGCTGCC
>JARRNI010000581.1:0-3360 GCA_037385125.1 Pseudolabrys sp. | reverse complement strand
CCATCGGCATTAGAAAAGTCACGCCGATCGCAACCAACGCCGCAATGATGACGACGCCAAGGAAATGGGTGTTTGCTTCGGCGCGGGACTTCCGATATCGCGCACCGCGACGCCACAATGATTCCGAAGCTGGCGGATCCGGCACGAAGCTTGGGTCAAGAGATTTTGGAACTTGAAAAGGCTCACTTTCGAAATTGTTATTATTTGTTATCGTATCGGAGATCTCGTGGCGGCGAGCAATAGGGACTGGCTCCGAGCCATCGAAGTTGCGTGTTCGTTTCGGTGCATAGGCCGAAACCACGTTCGGAATTGATGATCGACCAACGGGATTACTCATTACATTCTCCCAAGGCTCCGATCAACGCACTCGCATCTGCTACACCAGCTTGGCCGTCATGCACTCATTGCGCCCGAGCCCCATGCTTCTGACGCCATGACATAAATTGTCGAAACAAAGTGTTGCGCTCAGAACTGCTTTGTGGTCCAGCGAGGTTTTTATTTTGACTCAAGAAAGTGCCGAACTCGCGTTTAAGTGTTTGGGATGATGCAGCCTTTGCGCTTTCATAGCGTTGCAGCATCTCCTCTGCGACGCTGAAGCGGGTCCAGCCGGGAACCGTCGCCGCGAGATTGACGTCCCGCCATTTCGGGTGGTACGGCGGATGTTGCAACTTGTCCCAATTCACGAACAGGCGCTTGACAAAACGCTGCACCTTCCGGAAGCGATCCGTGTTGCGCGGCCAATTGTAGACGGCGAGCACCGCTGGCACGGCGATCGTGTCGATCTGCTGCCCGGGCGGGATCAGCGTCGGGTAGTCGCTGCTGGAGAGCTCGCCTAAAGTATAGTAGTCGGCGAATTTTTTGGAGAATGGGATGGATAGAAGATGAAGGCCGGAATTCGGCGGAATTCGCACAAGCGCATCGACTGGTTTGCCGACCACACGGATAAGGGCCGAAAATTCTCCTGACTTCAGCTTCTTCAACGCGACGGGATAGCTGAGATTGCTCTGCTTAATCTCGATTCCCAAACGTTGAAAGACGATTGCACCGGTAAGGCTTGAGGCGCTGCCTTTCGGCCCAAGGTTGACCTTCTTGCCGCGCAGGTCCTCGATGCTGTGGATATCGTTGCGCGCGAGAATGTGCACTTCGGAGACCGGCAAGCGGATGATGTAATTGACGTGCTGTTCGAGATTGGGGATCTTGCGTACCTTGCGAAAATAATCGAACACGTCAGATTGCGTAACGGCGACGTCGCCGCCGTGCAGATAAAGCAAATCGCCAAGATTGGAAGCGGCCCCGAATGAGACGATCGGCAGAATGCGGAGATTATCGCCATCGTCCAACGCTTGCGCAAGCTCGACAGCAAAACGCATGTATGTGCCCGAGAAAAGGCCGCCCACATTGCCGACAGTCGAGGCATTTTTAGTTGTCTTGAGGGATGCTGCGGTGTCCGGCTGTGTGAGCGACTTCGGAATGACTTGTGCTGTCGCGGGAAACACGCCTCCAGCAAGTATCAGAAGGGATGCCAATCCCAATGGGCGCATTGTCCTACGCAAAAGGTCGAGAAGCTTGATCCAAATGCACTCGGGAGGCAGAATAATTTTGCGGGCTGGCCGTTGAGCCGTGACATTTCAGGACTTTGGAGAAAACGCGATCTCTAGACATGGTCACCGTCAGTATAAGAATAAGACCAGGAGCGGCATGGTGAAAAATAGTAGTCTGTTGACTTTAGCGTCAGCAAGCAAAAGTTAGGTCGGATTGACGGCGAGTTATCCGGTTTTCGGTGCATCAATACCGCTTCCGCCAAAATCCATTGGCCACCTAGCTTTGTCATCCAGGTGATAACAAAAATCGATCAGGCTGCTTCGGGGCGCTCTCGGTGTTAAGCGGTATACTAAAATGTTTATTTAGTAGGGCGACGAGGGCGCGATGAGCTTCTTCTATGAGCTTGCCTATGCTCTCGGCTTCACCCCTTGGGAAAACTTGGCGATGCCCTTCTGCCGGGTAGCATCCGCCTTGATCAGGCTGGCATCGACCGCAAAGTCTTTGCCGCCGACCAAGCCATCGCGGATGCAGCGTCGCAGCACCGCCTCGAACACCCGCCGCAGCAGATCGCTCTCGCGTAACCGCCCATGCCGGTTCTTGGAGAAGGTGGAGGGATCCGGTACCTGGCCATCAAGCCCGAGCCTAAGGAAACCAGCGATAAGCCAGATTGAGGTGGGCCTCCTCGCACGGGCGTCGCTCTGATGGGATGCCGAAGCAATAGCCCACGCTCAACATCTGGACCATCAGCTCCGGATCAATCGAGGGCCTTCCCATCGTACTGTAGAAAGGGCTCAGCTCGCGCCGGACTTCTCCGAACTCGTCAAATCCACAGATCGACCGCAAGAGATGGTCGGGCGGTATGTGCCATTCGAGCGAGAAATCGTAGAAAAAACAGCCTATTCGACTTGCCGATGTCCCATCATGATCTTCAGTCCTGGCTATAGCCATGGCTGAATAAACAAACCCCATGCGCCGCAATTGCCGACTTTTCCAATAGAATCGGCCAACAGCGAAGTGCCGCTGTTGAAGAACGAGCAGCCGCTGCCTTGATATGATGCCCGATCGGCCTCCGCCGAAAACCGCACAAATCCGATCACGCGCAGCCCACAGGGCGACAGTTCGCCGCCAGCATCTAACGACGGGCCGCGGTGTGTGCGAGTTACAACAGTTGACCGTTTTTTGATGATCGAAGGGAACCAAGCACATCGCCAAGATTTGAATGCCCGAATACCTTTGGGGGCGGAAACGTGATGGGTATCTCCGTAGCGTTCATACTGGGTTTTGGAATTGCTTTAATGGTTACAATGGGCTTGATCGTTTGGACCGCCACAACGGAATCCGACTAAGCAGCCCCTTGATCTCGCTTGGGTTGCGCGTCGCATCCCTAATGTCAAACCCTAGCCGCAGGTGAGGATTTGAACAGCAATGGTATTGCCTAGACGGCAAACTATGGCTGGTGACCAGGGAACGATACAACGTCGATCAAAGAGTCGCCCTCTATGGAATTCATGGAAATTGTCACCGATGTTATGGGCGCCGTTATCGTTGCTAAAGCGACGATGGTCATTGGCGGCATCATCAACGTGGGAGCAGTGGCTTTTTTGGTTTGGTCGACAGCCGCCTATATTCGCAGGCAGTGAGTAGCTGTGTGTACGACGAGCGGTGCTATCGGCGCGGAGGTGCAGCCAATTAGCAGGAAGCTGCCCCGCCATCGCTTTGTAGTCCCGGGTCGATCGTTGATCGGATCAATCAAGAAGCGGATCACTAAAGAGGATCGTGTGAACGAGGCAAGCCGGCGGCGGGCTGCTGCAACTTGTT
>JARRNI010000580.1:0-3368 GCA_037385125.1 Pseudolabrys sp. | reverse complement strand
CTATGCCGTTGAGGAATCGAGGGCTTTGGCGCCCGTGCCGCGGCCTTGAGCCATGTCAATGAAGGTCGGGGGCCGACGCGCCAACTTTGCGACAATCACAGCGAACGTCGGAATGGAACCATGGAAACTCCAGTCGAGATCGATTTTCAGGGCATGGATGCGAAGCCGGACATCCGCGAGGCCATCGCCAAGCACGTGGCCATGCTCGAGGACCGCTTCGGACGGGTGACCGCCGGCCGCGTCGTGCTGAAGGCGCCCAGCGGGCGGCACCGCACCGGCGGTATCTATGAGATCAACATCCATATGACGCTGCCGGAAGGGCGCGACGTCAATATCGACCGGACGCCGCAGAACGACGAGCGCTATGCCGATCTGAACTTTGCGCTCAACGATGCCTTCAAGCGCGCGCGCCGGCAGCTGCAGGATCAGGTGCGCAAGCTGCAAGGAGAGGTAAAGCAGCACGAGGGCCCGCCGCTCGGCACGGTGATCCAACTCGACCCACTCGGCGAGTTCGGCTTCATCGAGAGCGACGACGGCCGCGAGATCTATTTCCATCGCAACAGCGTGCTCGGCGGCGAATTAGGCAAGCTGGAAGTCGGCTTGCGCGTCACTTTCGCCGAGGAAATGGGCGAGAAGGGTCCGCAGGCGAGCACGGTGAAGCCGATGGCCAAGCATAGCTTGAAGGCCTGAGTGTCGGTGGCGACGGGCTGGGAGCATTTCCCGCATGCCGCCGATGTCGGGGTGCGCGGCATCGGCCAGACGGCGGCGCAAGCCTTCGAGCAGGCGGCACTGGCGCTAACCGCGGTGGTCACCGCCGCCGAGATCGCGCCGAAGTCAGAAGTGCAGGTGAGCTGCGAGGCGCCCGACCTCGAATTGCTGTTTGTCGAGTGGCTCAACGCGATCATTTACGAGATGGCGGTGCGCAACATGCTGTTCTCGCGCTTTTCCGTGCGCATCGACGGCACGCATCTTACGGGCTCGCTGTGGGGCGAGCCAGTGCACGTCGAACGCCACCAGCCGGCCTGCGAGCCGAAGGGCGCGACCTATACCGCCCTGAAGGTCGCCGAAGGTGCCGACGGCACGTGGTCGGCCCAGTGCATCGTGGACGTGTGACGATGGACCCCAACCGTTTCACCCGTGTCGACGACATCACCTGGCGCATCGAGCCGCGGGGCGCCATGCGCGTGCCGGCCGTCATCTACGCCGACGAGAGCCTCATCCGAGACATGGATGACAAGGTGTACGACCAGGCCGCCAATGTCGCCATGCTGCCGGGCATCGTGCAGGCGAGCTATGCCATGCCGGACGCCCATTGGGGCTACGGCTTCCCGATCGGCGGGGTCGCCGCCTTCGACTCCGAGGAGGGCGGCGTGGTGTCGGCGGGCGGCGTCGGCTTCGACATTTCCTGCGGCGTGCGCAGCATGCTGACCGGCCTGAAGGTGGCCGACATCCTGCCGGTTCAGAAAGAGATGGCCGATTCGCTGTTCCGCCAGATTCCGGCCGGTGTCGGCTCCACCGGCGCCATCAGTCTCGACATGACCGAGATGGACGCCATGCTGACCGGCGGCGCGCAATGGGCGGTCCAGCGCGGCTGGGGCGAGGCACGCGATCTCGCCCGCATCGAGGAAGGCGGGCGCATGGCGGGCGCCAGGCCCGAAAACGTCTCAGAGCGCGCCAAGAAGCGCCAGCACAAGGAGATGGGAACGCTCGGCTCCGGCAATCACTATCTCGAAGTGCAGGCGGTGACGGAAATTTTCGATGCAGCGGCGGCTGAGGTCTATGGCTTGGTGCCCGACGACGTGGTGGTGACGATCCATTGCGGTTCGCGCGGGCTGGGCCATCAGATCGGCACCGAGTTTCTGAAAGACATGGTGGTGGCGGCGCAGGCTTCCGGCATCACGCTGCCCGACCGCGAGCTCGCCTGCGCGCCGATCAAATCGGAAATCGGCGAGCGCTATCTCGGCGCCATGCGCGCCGGCATCAATTGCGCGCTGGCCAACCGAGAAATCCTCGGCCATTTTGCCCGCCGCGTGCTCGAACATTATTTCCCGAACCACGATCTCAGCCTGCTGTTCGACGTCTCGCACAACACCTGCAAGGTCGAGCCACATATGGTCGACGGCAGGCGGCGCGATTTGTTCGTGCACCGCAAGGGCGCCACCCGTTCTTTCGGGCCCGGCCACGAAAGCCTGCCCGAGCACCTGCGCGCGGTCGGCCAGCCGGTCCTGATCGGCGGCAGCATGGGGACCGGCTCCTATATCCTGGCGGGCGAGAGTTCGGCCGAGCAGAAGGCTTTCTCGTCCGCCTGCCACGGCGCCGGCCGCGCCATGTCGCGCCATGCCGCGCTCAAGCAATGGAGCGGGCGCAAGATCCAGGACGATCTGGCAGCGCAGGGCATTCTCATCCGCAGTCCCTCGACCCGCGGCATCGCCGAGGAGGCGCCCGGCGCGTACAAGGACGTGAGCGCCGTCGTGCTGGCGGCCGAGCATGCGGGGCTGGCAAAACGCGTTGCGCGATTGCGCCCGCTTATCTGCGTCAAGGGGTAGCAACCATGGCCGGCAAAGGCGAAACGCGCGAGGTGTTGATCCCGCCTGAGGGGCTGGCCGGGAGCTTGCATATCCCGCCCGGCGCCCATGCGGTGGTGGTGTTCGCCCACGGCAGCGGCTCCAGCCGCTTCAGCCCGCGCAACCGTGTGGTGGCCGAGGCGTTGAACGGGCACGGCTTCGCCACGCTGCTGTTCGACCTGCTCACCGAGGACGAGGAAGCCGACCGCGCCAATGTGTTCGACATCCCATTGCTCGCTGGACGGCTGACCGACGCCATGCGCTGGCTCGATGGCGACGATTGGGCGGGCGGCGTGCCGCTCGGCCTGTTCGGCGCCAGCACCGGCGCGGCGGCCGCGCTGGTCGCCGCCGCGGACGCCAGCCCGCGCGTTGGCGCGGTCGTCTCGCGCGGCGGACGGCCCGATCTGGCCGGCGAGGCATTGTCGCGCGTGCGCGCGCCCACGCTGCTGATCGTCGGCGGCGCTGATACCGTGGTGATCGAGCTGAACGAGCAGGCGCTGGCGCAATTGCCGGGGCCGAAGGCGCTGGAGATCGTGCCGGGCGCCAGCCACTTGTTTCCCGAACCGGGCGCGCTCGACGCCGTGATCGAACATGCAGCGCGCTGGTTCACGCGCTATCTTGTCCGCTGAGGACACCGATGTCGTTCGAGAACCGCAAACAAGCCGGCATCCAGCTCGCTCAGGCACTTGCATCCTACAAGGATCAGCAGCCGGTGGTGCTGGCGCTGCCGCGCGGCGGCGTGCCGGTGGCGGCGCAGGTTGCCAAGGTGCTTCATGCGCCGCTCGATCTCATCCTGGTGCGCAA
>JARRNI010000579.1:0-3369 GCA_037385125.1 Pseudolabrys sp. | reverse complement strand
CGCCACGTCGACGGCGACGCTGCGCACCGCGGCCTTCTTGCGGGTGACAGCGTCCACCATCGGCTCGAGCGCGCGCGCGTGCTCGGCTGTCCACGCCCCCGACGCCGCGAGCGCGAGACTGTCGCCGCGTTGCGCGCTGATCAGAGTGCCTGCCGTCACTTACCCCCGCTCCTTAGGTCGCTGCACGAGCGCCCCGAACGCGCACGCGTGGCCCCTTGCCGGGCCGCAATGCCGGCGTGCCGGAGGGGGCGACGCGCCGGAACCAGGAAACCGGTGGAAGCATTTCCGCAGCAACGTACATCGTCCCGCCCGTCGATCGGCAAGCAAAGCCCGCACTTGCGGCCGCGTCTGCGGGCACGCCGCATACCCTCCGGGCGCTTCAATGTTTAGGTTAACAAATCCATAAAATATCTCAAATTCCCTTCAAAACTTAAGGTTAACGAAGGTTAACGGGTTCCGTCCGGTTCCCGCCGGCGCCGACAGCCGTGGGGCTGGTGCGGGCGCAGGCCGGTTGTTTCCGTTCCGATTAGGGCTTCATTCAGGCAACAGCCAGGATTGCAGGGCCGAGTAAATTACGCCGCGAGCCGCATCTGCTTATCTTTTCGGCTGCGGGGGACCGGTTGTTGGGCAGATGCCGAAAAATTCATATTGCGTGCCGTTTCGCCGGCTGATCGCGGTCGCAGTCGGGCTCATCGGCTTGTCGGTGCTGGCCATCTGCGCGACGATCTGGGGCTTGCACGCCGACACGATTCGCGACGCCGACACGGGAACATCGCCGTCGTACTCAGCGAGCAGATGTCGCGCTCGATCCAATCGATTGATATCGTGCTGAGCGACATCCGCGAACGACTGCACGCGCAGAGAGTGGTGTCAGAAAAAGATTTCACGCGCTGGATCGCCATCCGGCAAGCCTAGGCTTTCCTGCGCAAGCGGCTGGTGCGGCTGTCGCAGGCGAACTTCATCGCGCTCGTCGACAGGAACGGAAATCTCGCCAATACCAGCCGGATCTGGCCGACGCCGGCCGCCCACTTCGCTAACCGCGGCTTTTTCCGGCATTTCGTGCAGGCCGACGATCACAAGCTTTTCATCAGCAGGCTGCTGGTCAACCGCGTTTCGGGCAAGCCGATGATCTTCTTCGTCAAGCGGATCAACGGCCCGGCCAAAACGTTCCTCGGCGTCGTCGTTGCCGGCGTGCGGCGCAATTATTTCGAAGGCATCTACGAGTCGATCACGCGGCTGCGGCTCTATCCGAACAGACGCGCGTCGGCTTGAGCGACGGGCGTCAGCGCTTGCGCGCCCGGCCGCAGAACACGTCATAGATCGCACCGATGACCGTGCGGGCTTCGTCGCTGGCGACGCTGTAGTAGATCGTCTTGCCGTCGCGCCGCGTGTTCACCAGCCCGTCGGCGCGCAGGCGGGCGAGCTGCTGCGACACGGTAGGCTGACGCAGGCCGAGATCCTCCTCCAGCTCACTCACCGATTTCTCGCCTTCGGCTAGGATGCAGAGCATCATAAGCCGGCTTTCATGCGCCAGCGCTTTGAGGAAATCGCTTGCGCGCTTGGCATTGTCCATCATCCGGTCGAGCTCGCTCGAAGCGGAAGGTCGGATGTCCGTGCGTTGCAATTCCATCGTCGGCACCATGTTCGAGTCCGCAAGCCTCACAATACAGGTATTTAGCCAGCGACGCTCTGTGTTTTTTCGGGATTCCGCGGTATGTGTGCGTGGTCTTTGCCCGATCCCGAGGCTTTGAGCTTCTGCATCAGCATGTAAAGTTGGGTCCAAAACATTTCTTCGCCGCCATAGCCGCGAATCCGCCCGATTTCGTGGCCTTTGTCCACCAGCACGAACAGCGGCGTGAGCCGTTCGACCTGAATGAACGAAAGATTGGGCGGCAGTGGTTCGTTGATATCCAGGCGGCGCAACGGCGCGCGTTTGGCTTCATCGGTTTTGGCATAGATTACGCCAACGTCGCGGTCGAAGGCTTCGCACCATGGGCAACCGGGCTGTTCGAACATCACGAGCTGGGCGGCCTGCGCGCGCGACAACGACAGCGCAACAAGCATTGCGCCCATGAGCGCGGCGAAAGAAAAAAATGCCACGATGCGCGACGTGTTCGCCAAATTGTCCTCTACCCAATAAAGGCCTTCGCGGGTGAAGCCGCCATCCTTCAGATACCGGGCCCCCAGGCACTGGTCGAGGCTGCGGCCACAGGCTATTGAATCCACGCTAAATATATCACAGCATTCGAATATGTCGATGGAGAAGGACGGGGCATGAACCTGGATGTGAGCGTGGGGGGCGCCTTCCTGGCCGGGTTGCTGTCGTTCGCCTCTCCCTGCGTATTGCCCCTGGTGCCGGCCTATCTCGCCTATATGGGCGGGGTTTCGATCGAGGATGTGCTGGAAGAAGGGTGGGCGCGGGCCCGTTGGATGGTGCTGGCGGCCGGCTTGTGCTTCGTGGCTGGGTTCAGCACGGTTTTCGTGGCGCTCGGCGCCACCGCTTCATGGGTCGGGCAGGCGGTGAGCGCCTATCTGGGCTGGCTCGGCTATGCCGCCGGCATCATTATCATCTTGATGGGGTTGCATTTTCTCGGCTTAATTCGGGTTCCGGCCTTGCACCGCACGGTCCGCATCGGGGTCACGCACAGCCCAGCTAGCCTGATCGGCGCCTATGTGATCGGGCTGGCCTTCGGCTTCGGCTGGAGCCCCTGCGTCGGCCCGGTGCTCGCCGCCATCCTGCTGATCGCCGGCGCCAAGGATAGCGCGGGCGAGGGCGCCTGGCTGCTGCTGGTCTATTCGCTCGGCATCGGCGTGCCGTTCCTGCTGGCGGCCGGCTTCGCCGGCGCCTTCATGCGCTGGAGCGCCCGCTTCAAGTCGCGCTTGGCGCAGGTCGAAAAGGCCATGGGCGCGCTGCTGGTGGTCGCCGGCGTCCTGATCTTCACCGGGCAGATGTCGGCCATCGCCAACTGGCTCATCGAGACCTTTCCGGCGCTGGCGAAGATGGGGTGAGCGTCAGCCGAAGCGGAACGCCAACAGATTATCGAGCGAGCGCAGCTGGATCAGTACCCGATGCAGAAGCGGGGCATCGTGCGTCGCCACCGCTTTCGGCACGAGCGTGAGGGCTTGCTTGGCCTCGTCGACCAGGCGGCGGAAGTTCGGATCCTTGCGCACCGCGGGTTTCGCAATGCCGTCGCAGCGGTTGAGCACGTAGCCGTAGACGGCCGACCGGCCGGCGATGTTGAACGGGACGTCAGGCTTGCTCCAGTCGAGCTTGCGCTTGTTGTAGTCCATGAACGCGGCCAGCGCCTCGTGGGAGTCGCGGATGCAGTCGGCCAGAACGACGATGCCGGCGGACTTGCGCAGGCGGTA
>JARRNI010000578.1:0-4547 GCA_037385125.1 Pseudolabrys sp. | reverse complement strand
TTCTTTCGCCGCGCCGCTTGACGCTGCTGGGATCGGCCGCCGTTCTCGGCGTAGCCATGATTGCCGCCGGCCCCGGCCATTTCAATCCGCTCGACCTGATGGGCAGCCAGCCGGCGCACGCCGACGCGGTGCCGGGTCCGGTCGGCGCCAGGGCCGCGCACGCGCCGGTCGGCTTCGCCGACCTGGTCGCCAAGGTCAAGCCGGCGGTCATCTCGGTGCGTGTGAAGATTGACGAGACCGTCGGCAGTGCCGCGACCGAAAGCCTGCCCGACAACCTTCCCCCGGGGATGCGCAAGTTCTTCCAGCAGTTCGGCATGCCCAATATGCCGAACCGGCCGCACGGCAAGGAGATCATCACCGGCGAAGGCTCCGGCTTCTTCATTTCGCCGGACGGCTATGCGGTGACCAACAACCACGTGGTCGATCACGCCAAGACCGTGCAGATCAAGACCGCCGACGGCCACGTCTACAAGGCCAAGGTGATCGGCCGCGATCCCAAGACCGACCTCGCGCTGATCAAGGCGGAAGCCGACAAGACCTTCCCCTATGTGAAGTTCGCCGATAATCCCCCGCGCGTCGGCGACTGGGTGGTGGCGGTCGGCAATCCCTTCGGTTTGAGCGAGACTGTCACCGCCGGCATCGTCTCTGCGCGCGGCCGCGACATCGGCGCCGGCACCTACGACAACTACATCCAGATCGACGCGCCCATCAACAAGGGCAATTCCGGTGGGCCCGCCTTCAACATGAACGGCAACGTGATCGGTGTGAACACCGCCATCTTCTCGCCGTCGGGCGGCTCGGTCGGCATCGGCTTCGACATCCCGGCCTCCACCGCCAAGCTGGTAATCGCGCAGCTCAAGGAGCACGGTTACGTCAACCACGCCTTCCTGGGCGTGCAGGTGCAGCCTGTCACCACCGGCATCGCCGAAAGCCTCGGCCTCAAGGAAGCCAAGGGCGCGATCGTCGACAAGCAGGTGCCCGACAGTCCGGCTGCCAAGGCCGGCATCAAGTCCGGTGACGTGATCACCGCGGTCAACGGCAAGCCGGTGAAAGACTCGCGCGATCTCGCCCGCACCATCGGCATGATGGCGCCCGGCAGCAAGGTCAAGGTCGCGTTCGTGCACGACGGCAAGAAGAAGACCGTCGAAGTGGCCCTCGCCAAGCTGCCGAACGAGCAGAGCGCCAAGGCCAATGAGAATCAGAAGTCGGCCTCCAACGGTCTGCCGCATCTCGGCCTGGCGCTGGCGCCGGCCAGCGATGTCGCCGGTGCCGGCGACAAGGGCGTCGCCGTGGTCGGCGTCGAGCAAGGCGGCCTCGCCGCCCAGCACGGCCTGCAGACCGGCGACGTCATTCTCGAAGTTGCCGGCAAGACCGTCGCCAACGCCAACGACGTACGCAACGCCTTGCGCGCCGCGCGCGACCACGGCAAGCACGACGTGCTGATGCAGGTGAAGGCGCATGGCGGCACCCGCTTCGTCGCGGTGCCGGTCGGCAAGGCCTGACGCCTAAACGCAAAGGCAAACGAAGGGGGACGGGCCCACGCCCGTCCCCTTTTTCGTGCGCGCTTTCGCGCGAGAGACTCGCGCGCGCACACGACACGAGACCTGTTCCGCATCCGCGCTGTGCGCGCATCCATATCGTCCGCACATTGTCGTGAACGCAAGACGCGCCGAAACAAGGTCGGCAGCTCCTGCCTTGCAGGCACTTCGCGCCTCGTACTTTTGTCGGGCCGCACGCGGCAGAACTTCCGAAACCAATAACCGAGTTGGATCGTTATCAAAGCAAGGGTGGAAAGAAGGACAAGGCAATCGCAACGCCGTCCTCAGCGGGAACCGAAAGCGGTTTCTCCCGCGTCGCTGCAAGTCTGGCCGATCGAACAAGATCAGTAAAAACCAGCGGGCCAGGCGATCAGCTCTTTAAAGCATCTGCCGGATCGGTGACGGTTGCTCCTAGCGAAGCCGTGCCAGAACAGATGCAGAGGAAAGGCCGGCAGCGGACCGGCTGCCGAAACGTGAATGAAAGGAGGTAAACCATGTTGAAGAGACTGATTTTGGGCGCTGCCGTCGCTGGCGTGATGGCTAGCCCGGCGCTTGCAGTTTCCTGGTATCCGGGGGGTGGCCTCGTCACCAACCCGGGGCATCAGGTGCAGCAGTATAAGGGCCCGATCGGGAGGCCCGGGGCAAGCGCCTACACGGCCTATCGTGCCCTCAACGCGTCGGTGCCGTATAACCACTACGATCATCCGTACCACCGCGGCTACTAAGCGGAAGCGGAGAAATAGCGAAAGCCCCGGCCGTCGTGGCCGGGGCTTTCGCGTCCCTTTTTCGCGCGCGCTCGCGCAATCGACTAACGCCCGCGCACGGCAGGTCTGCACATTGTCGTGAACGCAACACGCGCCGAAACAAGGCCGGCAGCCCCTGCCTTGCAGGCGCTTTGCCCCTCGTACTTTTGTTGTGTCCGCGCGCGGCGGAACCCTCCGAAACCAATGCCCGGACGGATCGTTATCCAGCCAAGGGTAGGAAGATGACATGGCGTGCCAATCGCAACGCCCATCTTCAATGGAACCGGAGACGGTTGCCTGCCCCGCCCAAGTCTGGTCGAGGAAACAAGAACAGCAAACGAACGAGCCAGGCGATTAGCCCTTTGAACGATCTGTCGATCGGGCGGCCGTTTGGCGGCTCGGCAAAGCGTCGCCCGGCCGCTGATAAGGAGATAAAACCATGCTGAAGAAACTCATGATCGGCGCGGCCCTCGGCGCCATGGTGGCCACCCCGGCCTTCGCGCAGGCCTATGACCCGAACGTGGGCAGCGGCAACATCGTGAGCCCGAACGGCGGCCACGTCTATGCCGACACGCCGGCCTATATGCCCTACAGCCAGTCCGGCCAGGCCTACGCCCACGTGGCCCCGGGCGGCGGCTACTATGCGCCGGGTAACGCGTATGCTTACGCGCCCGGCGGCGCCTATGCCTACGGACCGCCGCGTTCGGGCCGCTACTACGGCCCGCGTTGGTACCGCACGCCGGGCTGGTGGCCGTTCTACTGACCGCTCCGCATAAGCGGCGAAAGCCCCGGCCGAAAGGCCGGGGCCCTCTTTCGCGGGCAGCTGGACTGGTGGCGGGTCGCTGCCTCAAGCGACGGGCGCCCGACGATCATCGCGCCGACGGCAAGCACCGGCCCCCAGCGATTTCTCACTTCCAGGTCGACCCGGCTGCCCGGCTCGGTCTCGATCATCAGCGGCCGGCTGCCGCCCCAATCGATGCAAGCCTCCACCACCAGCTCGCCGCTCGGCACATGAAAATCCACCACGCAATTGCGCGGGACCGTACCGACCAGCGCGCCGTTGACGCGGATCCGATACGGCCGGAAGCGGTCGGTGAAGCCGCTGAGCCGGATGACCCTGATGGTGCTGTTGGCGGGCATGGGCACAATCTGAGGCGCCCCGACATAGGGCTCGGGCTGCGGCTCGCTCACCGCACCGTGTGACAACCGCGGCAGCGCCATTACTACCAGCCCGCCGATCAGCGGGGTCGTGAACACCGCGATCAGACACCAGAGCCAGCCGGAGTGGCCCCGGACGCTGGCGAGAAAGCCGACCCCCACCGCCAAGATAAGATACAAATATATGAGTCCCACGATTTGGCCTCCTCTGCGGCCCCCGGGGCGACGGCGCGCGGCGCTTAGCCCTTCGCCCGCGCAGCCTCGGTCGTGGCCAGCGCGCTCGCCAAATGGGCATCGCGGCCGTAGACGTCCGGGTAGTAATGCACCGTGCCGTGCAGATCCGGCCATGCCGTGAAATAGGCGAGATAGACCGGGATATCGCCCGGCACCGGCTGCGATGCATTGCCCCCCTTGTCGATCCGCTGATCGATATAGCCGACGCTGGTGCCGAGCAGCGCCGCCGCCATGGCGCGCGGCTTCTGCAGGCGCACGCAGCCGTGGCTGAATGCACGCCGCGCATGGGCGAACAATTGCTTCTCTGGCGTGTCGTGCATGTAGATGGCGTGGCTATTGGGAAATTCGATCTTCACGCGTCCGAGCGCGTTGCGGTTGCCCGGCGGCTGGCGCACGTCGACGCTTTCGCGGTCGGCGGCAACCGCGCCCCAGTCGACCGCCGCCGATGCGATCCGGCGGCCGCGCTCGTCGGTGACCTGAAAGCCGCGCTCGCTCAGATAGGACGGATCGCGGTAGAGATGCGGCAGCATCTCGTTGATCAGGATCGAGCGCGGCACGTTCCAATACGGATTGTATTCGACCGACTTGACATGGTCGGTGAAGAAATAGGTCTGCTTCGACACCTGCCCGATCACGGCCTTGGTGCTCAGTACCACCTTGTCGCCGTCGACATAATTGACGCGGAAGGCCGGCTCGTTGAGGAAGACGTAGCGCCGGCCGAGATGGCGCGGCAGCCAGCGTAGCCGCTCCATGGCAAGCTTCACCTTTTCGATTCGATCGGCCGAGCCGTGGCCGTTCAACGTGGCGACGGTGTGGGGGCCGATGACGCCGTCGACAGAAAGGCCCTGCTCGCGCTGGAAGTCGCGCACCAGCG
>JARRNI010000577.1:0-3380 GCA_037385125.1 Pseudolabrys sp. | reverse complement strand
GTCGGCATCGGCGGCATCGGCATGAGCGGCATCGCCGAGGTGCTCACCAATCTCGGCTACACCGTCACCGGGTCCGACGTGGCCGAGGGCGGCAACGTCAAGCGCCTGCGCGACAAGGGCGTCAAGGTCGCCATCGGCCACAAGGCTGAGAACATTGACGGGGCCGATGTGGTGGTGATTTCGTCCGCCATCAAGCGCGACAATCCCGAGTTGGTCGCCGCCCGCGCCAAGCGCCTGCCGGTGGTGCGCCGCGCCGAGATGCTGGCCGAGCTTATGCGCCTGAAGAGTTGCGTCGCCATCGCCGGCACCCACGGCAAGACCACCACCACCTCGATGGTCGCCGCGCTGCTCGACGCCGGCGGCCTCGACCCCACCGTGATCAACGGCGGCATCATCAACGCCTACGGCACCAACGCCCATCTCGGCGCCGGCGACTGGATGGTGGTGGAGGCCGACGACTCCGACGGCACCTTCGTCAAGCTGCCGGCCGACGTGGTCATCGTCACCAATATCGATCCCGAGCATCTCGACCATTTCCACACCTACGAGGCGGTGCAGGACGCTTTCCGCGATTTCGTCGAGAACCTCCCGTTCTACGGCTTCGCTGTCATGTGCACCGACCATCCGGTGGTGCAGTCGCTGGTCGGCAAGCTGCAGGACCGCCGCATCCTCACCTACGGCTCGAACCCGCAGGCCGACGTGCGGCTCGTCGATCTCGATCACCACGACGGCGCGTCGCGCTTTTCGGTGCAGTTCCGCGACCGCGCGGGCGAGATCACCCATGCGATCGACAAGCTCACGCTGCCGATGCCCGGCCGCCACAACGCGCTCAACGCCACCTCGGCGGTGGCGGTGGCGCACGCGCTCGGCATCGCCGACAACGTGATCCGCCGCGCGCTGTCGGGTTTCGGCGGCGTCAAGCGCCGCTTCACCCGCGTCGGCGAGTGGAAAGGCGCGCGCATCGTCGACGACTACGCCCATCATCCGGTGGAGATCGCAGCCGTCCTGCGTGCCGCGCGCGAGAGCACCGATGGCAATGTGATCGCGGTGATGCAGCCGCATCGCTATACGCGCCTGCACGACCTGTTCGAGCAGTTCTGCACCTGCTTCAACGACGCCGACACGGTGATCGTGGCGCCGGTCTATCCGGCGGGCGAAAAGCCCATCCCCGGCATCGACCGCGACGCGCTTGTTTCCGGCCTGCGCTCGCGCGGTCACAAGCAGGCGCTCGCGCTGGAAGGGCCGGAGAAGCTCGCAGCTCTGGTCAAGGAGCTGGCCAAACCGGGCGACACCGTGATCTGCCTCGGCGCCGGCTCGATCACGCAATGGGCCAACGCGCTGCCGGGCGAATTGCAGGCGCCGGGGTAGGCCGGGGTAGAATGCCGGCGTCCGTTGCGGTTCCGAGGGGGTATGACTATTCTCGGAGCGCTGCGCCAAGGACAAATGCGATGAGCAAGGCTTTGCTAAAAGAGCTCCTGCAACTCCCTCCGGCCGAGCGCGTCGAGATAGCGCAAGAATTGTGGGATAGCGTTGATGAAGCGGAATTGCCGCGGCTCACGCCGGAGCAAATGCGCGAGGTCGAGCGTCGCATTGCGGAGCATGAGCGGGATCGGAGCCGCGCAATACCTTGGGAGGAGGTTCGCGAGCGTTTGTGGCCTCGCTTCAAGTGAAGCTTGTCGTTTAGCCCGAGACCGAGGCGGATGTCTTCGACGCGGCTATTTGGTATGACCAACAATCAAGGGCTGTTTGCCAAAGGTTTTTGTAGACCGTCGAGGCGACATTCGCGGTGATCGAGCAGCATCCCAAGCGTTATCAGACCATCTTCGACAGGTTCGGCGGGTTATGGTGAGGGGATTTCCGTATGCGTTGCTGTATATCGCTTCCGAACAGAAAGTGAATGTGTTCGCTTGTATCCATTGCAGCCGTAATCCAAGACATTGGCAAAGCCGGCTGCGCTAATGCCCTTCCCCGACATCACCCCCGACATCAAGGCGCGCATGCCCAACCTGCGCGGCCGGCTGATCGCCAACCAGTCGCTCGCCGAGCTCACCTGGTTCCGCGTCGGCGGCCCGGCGCAGGCCTTCTACATGCCGGAGGACGAGAACGACCTCGCCTATTTCCTGCGCAACCTGCCCGCCGACATGCCGGTCCACGTGGTCGGCGCCGGCTCCAACCTGATCGTGCGCGACGGCGGCGTGCCGGGCGTCGTCATCCGCCTCGGCCGCGGCTTCAACGCGGTTACGATCGAGGAGGGCACCCGCGTGGTCGCCGGCTGCGCGCTGCTCGACGTCATGGTGGCGCGCGCCGCGCGCGACGCCGGGGTCGCGGGGCTTTCCTTTCTCTCCGGCATTCCCGGCTCGATCGGCGGCGCGCTGCGCATGAACGGCGGCGCCTATGGCGGTGAGACCAAGGACGTACTCATCGAGGCGCGCGGCGTCGACCGCCAGGGCAATATCCACACCTACAGCAATGCCGAGATGGGCTTTTCCTACCGCCATTGCGCGGTGCCCGACGACGTCGTCTTCACCCAAGCGGTCTTGCAGAGCCGCCCCGGCACGCGCGAAGAAATCGCCGCCGAGATGGACGCCATCAAGCACAAGCGCGAGGCCAGCCAGCCGCGCACCCATACCGGCGGATCCACCTTCAAGAATCCGCCGGGCCACAGCGCCTGGAAGCTGGTGGACGAGGCGGGTTGCCGCGGGCTCAAGGTGGGCGACGCGCAGGTGTCAAACATGCACAGCAACTTCCTCATCAATCTCGGCCACGCCACCGCCACCGACATCGAGACCCTGGGCGAAACCGTGCGCGCGCGGGTGAAGGAGAAATCCGGCGTGGCGCTGGATTGGGAAATCAAGCGGATCGGGGTGGCGCCGTGAGCGCGTGTCCGGGACACGAGGGGGCGGAATGAAACACGTCGCAGTGCTGATGGGCGGCTGGTCGGCCGAGCGCGAAGTCTCGCTCCGCTCGGGCGAAGCCTGCGCCGCCGCCGCCGAGCGCGCCGGCTACCGCGTCGCCCGCGTCGACGTTAGCCGCGACGTCGCCGCCGATCTACGCGCGCTTAAGCCCGACGCCGCGCTCAACATGCTGCACGGCCGCCCCGGCGAGGACGGCACCATCCAGGGCCTGCTCGAGATCATGGGTGTTCCCTACAGTCATTCGGGTGTGCTTGCCTCGTCTTTGGCGATGCACAAGGAGATGACCAAGGTCATTCTGGAGAAGGGCGGCGTGCCGGTGCCGGGCGGCATGGTGGCCGAGCGTCATGAAGCGGCGAAAGAGCACCTCCTGCCGCCGCCTTACGTGATCAAGCCGGTGGCGGAAGGCTCCAGCGTCGGCGTCTTCATCGTGCGCGAGGATCACGATCATCCGCCGCAGGAACTGAC
>JARRNI010000576.1:0-3382 GCA_037385125.1 Pseudolabrys sp. | reverse complement strand
ATCCAGGTGATGGCGATCTCGCCCGGGCGGTCGGCGAGCCAGGCGAAGCCGCCGGCCAGCACCGCGAGCGAGATCAGGAACAGGACGACCCGGATCATAGGATTCTCATTTCTGGCCGAGCGCACGCGCCGTGGCGGCGGCGAACTGGCGGGCGGCGGCGAACGCGGCCTGCCGCGCCTTGACCTTGGCGATCCAGTCCCGCGCCGGCTTGCGCGCCGCAGCGGGCAGCCTGTCGAGGTCGGCAAGCGCCGCGGCGATATCGTGATGGGCAGCGTCAACCTCGAGGCGCGCCAGCACGTCGGCGGGCGTATCGCCCTCAGGCGCGTTGACCGGGTTGATGCGCACGATGTTGCGGGCATTGGCCTGCAGGCGCGCGAGGAAGCCGGCCGGCGGCTTCTGCGTGCCAGCGGCCTTGTTGAGCGCCGGAATGAGCGCGTGCAGTTCGTCGGCGAGCTGGCCTTTGCCCGGCAGGCCGCCAGCGGCGAACCGCTGCAAGGGCACCAGCTCTTTTTCGTTCGCGCCGAGCGATTGCGCCTGCGCGAGTTCCGCTTTGTAAGGCTTGCCGCTCATCACCGCCTGCCGCAGGGCGACGGCGCTCAAGGCGAGCCGCGCGGGCTTGTCGGTGGCCGAAGCGTTGGCGAGCTGCTTGTTGACCTGCTTGGCGATCTGTTCGCGCGTCGTAGCGAGCGACTGCTGCAGGTTCTGGCGCGCCGCCTTGAGCGAATCTTCCAGCGCGGCGATCTTCTTCTGCACGGCGTCGAGCTGGCCGGGCGAGGCCGCCGACGACGCCGCGCTGGCGGCATGCTGCACGCTGCCGCGCAGATCCGCGACCGCATTCTCCGCCTTGGCGGCGGTCGCTTGCGCCTGCTTCGCGGTGGCGGCGATCGAGTCGGCGCGCTTGTTGAGCTTGCCGATCTCGACATTGAGCGAATCCATGGCGTGGTCGATGGCATTCAGCCGCCCGGCCGACGCGCCGCTGCTGCGCGGCATCTTGGCGATGTCGGCCTCCAGCTTCTGCACGGTCTGGCGCAGCGCCTCGATCGCCTGGCCGTTGGCGGCGGGCGCCGGGCGCTTCTGCAACGCCTTTACCTGGCTTTGCAGCGCGGCGATCTGCGCGCGCTGGGCATTGGCGTTCGGCGGCAGCACGCCGCCCCACCACAGGCCGGCCACCAGCGCGGCAATGACGGCGGCGCCGACGAGGCCGCCGGCGGCTGCCGCCAAATAGACATTGCCGGGATGAGACACAGGCGCTGCGCCGGCAGGCGGCTCGCTCGGTTCGCTCGGCTTAGTTGGCTCGTTTGGCTCGTCTGGCTCGCTTGGCGCGGCTTGCGCCTCCTCGGCGGGCACCGATGCCGCATGCGTTTCAGCCTGGGCTGCCGGTTCTTCCGCCTCGGCCTTCTCCGCTTTCTCTTCCTTCGCCGGCTCGGGCTCGGGCGGCGGATCGGCCTTGGCCACCTCCGGCTCGCCCTCTTCCTTCGGATCTTCGCCCGCCGGCAACTCGGTAGCGGTGAGGTCGATGGTCGGCGCCGCGCGCTTGCGGCGGCCCTGCGGCCCGTCCGGCGCTTTGCGCTTTCCCGTCATCCAAAAACCTCTGCTTTGCGCATGATCCTACCCGAAAGCCGACGTCCAATTTTCGGGATCATGCACGTACGAATCGGCCCAAAGCCGCTGCATCGCAATATAGCAATTGCCCTTAGCCCGCCATGTTAACCCGGCGAAAGCGGCAGAAGTTCAATCAGCGCCGCCTGCTGCGGTTGCGGCGCGACCGCGACGCGCCTGGCGCCGGCGGCCTGCAGCGGGGCGGCCACCTGCGCCGACAGGCAATAATGACGCACTGCCAGGGCCGCCGCCGTGATGCCGGCTGCGCGGGCGCCGGTGAGGTAATTCTCGGCGCTGCGCCGGGAGAAGTGCAGCACGGCCTCGACGTCGCCGGCCTCCAGCGCGGCAACGAGCGCCGGCGGGAACGGCGCCGTCACGGCGCGGTAGACCACGCGCATCTCGGCGGCGATGCCGTGCGCGGCCAGCTCGCCGACGACATCGGCGGCGCGGTCCTGGCCGGCGAGATAAAGCAGAGGCGCGGCGCCGACTTCCTTGCGCTCGCGCAACAGCTGGACGAGGTCGCGCACGTCGCCGCCGGCGGAGGTCACATCCGTAAAGCCCGCCGCGCGCGCGGCCTCGGCGCGGCGGCGGCCGACCGCGAACAAAGGCAATGCAAGCAGCGCGTCGCGCACCGGATCGCCGGCGATGGCCGCTGGCGCGTTGGCGCTGGTGATGACCACGCCGCCCCAGCTGCCGGAAAGGTCGGCGGCAATCGGCTCGACCTTCATCAGCGGCGCCAGCAGCACGTCGTGGCCGCTCGCGCGCAGCGCCTCGGCGGTCTGCTCGCCTTGCGGCTCAGGACGGGTCACGACGACGCGCATGGCTAATCGAAAAAGTTGGGCCCGGCGCGGTGCTTCAATTCGCGGCCCGCGTCGGTGCCGATTGTGGCGGCGTCCTTGCGGCTGCCATGGCCGGCGATGTCGTGCGCCGCGCCGCCGTCGGGCCGCGCGATCAATCCGCGGAATTCGATGGTGTCGTCCGAAACCGTGGCGTGGCCCGCGATCGGCGTCTTGCAGGAGCCGTCGAGCTCGGCCAGGAAAGCGCGCTCGCACGTCACGGCAGTGAACGTCTCGTCGTGATTGATGCGCGCCAGCAGGTCGCGCACGCGCGCATCGCCTTCGCGAGCCTCGATGCCGATGGCGCCCTGACCGACCGCCGGCAGGAATTCGTTGACGTCCATGATCTTGGTCGCGTGCTCGGTGAGGCCGAGCCGCTTCATGCCGGCGAGCGCCAGCAGCGTGGCGTCGACTTGGCCGTCGTCGAGCTTGCGCAGCCGCGTTTCCACATTGCCGCGCAACGGCGTTACTTTCAGGTCCGGCCGCAGACGTTTGGCGATGGCTTGCCGGCGCAGCGAGGCGGTGCCGAGGGTGGCGCCCTGCGGCAGCTCTTGCAGCGAGCGGCTTTTCCGCGAGATGAACACATCGCGTGGATCCTCGCGCTCGAGACAGGCGGCCAGCGTCAGCCCGGGCTGCGAAAAGGTCGGCATGTCCTTGCTGGAATGCACGGCGAGATCGATGCGTTTGCCGAGCAGCGCCTCCTCGATCTCCTTGGTAAACAGGCCCTTGCCGCCCGCCTCGCTGAGCGGCCGATCCTGGATGGTATCGCCGGAGGTGCGGATGACGACGAGCTCGATTTCGTCTTGCTCGGCGCCCAATGCGGCGGCGAGCCGCGCCAGCACGGCGCGCGCCTGCGCCAGCGCCAGCGGGCTGCCGCGCGTGCCGATACGCAAAAGGGCGGTGGATTGCGCCATGTGACCTCTCGATGCTAGGGCGTCTTTTAGTTC
>JARRNI010000575.1:0-3388 GCA_037385125.1 Pseudolabrys sp. | reverse complement strand
TCCTGGGTCTCGTGGGGTTCGGCCGGCCCGGACGCGGTGAGAGTGGCCTCCTCTTAACACCGCGCCGGCCGGCCAGCTTGTTTTCAGGGGCACGTTATTCCGGACGCGCGCGTGAGCGCGCGATCCGGAATCCAGTGGCGACAATAAAAGGCTTGCTGTGTCCCCCCTGGATTCTGGGTTCGCGGCCGGAGCCTGCGCCCGGACGGCGCAAAGCGCCGATCCGGGTGGCGGCGCCCCGGAATGACGGTGAATGAAAACGCAAAGGGCGCCGCGGGGCGCCCTCGTCGTGCGACGTCACTGGGGGCGCCAGATTACTTGATCTTCGCCTCGGTGTATTCGACGTGCTTCTTGGCGATGGGGTCGTATTTCTTCTTTTTGAGCTTGTCGGTCTGAGTGCGCGAGTTCTTCTTGGTCACGTAGTAGTGGCCGGTGCCCGCGCTGGAGGTGAGCTTGATCTTGAGCGTGATGGCTTTGGCCATGATCTAAATCCTTCGGAAGGGCGGGCGGCGGCGCCGGGGGCTTTGGCGGCGAACCTAGCGGCGGGGGCCGGAAAGTCAAGAAATGGGGAGTTCGGCCCGGTTTTACAACAGTTCCCGCATGAACCGCCCGTCCTTCATGAAATAGAACGGCACCGGCAGGGAATGGCCCATGGCGGCGGCCACCCGGGCCGAGAGCTCCTCCAGCACCACGCCGGTGATGGTCGGCATGTCGAACTGGGCGGCCTTTTCGATCGGCACCCAGGTCAGTTCCACTAGTTCGGAATCCGGCCCCACCACGCCCTCGATGGTATGGGCGATCGAGGAGGCGTCGGCGGTGAAGAAGCGGGTGTCGAAGCGCTTGGGCCGACGCGGCGGCGTGATGGCGCGGGCGATAAAATGAACGTTGCCGAGGTCGGGGTGCACCTTGGCCTTGGCGAACTCCTGCCAGATCTCGCCCGGCGTTTCGGGCGCCCGGTCGCGCTTGACGCCGAGCAGCAGGCCGGTCTCCTCCGCCGTCTCGCGGATGGCGGTGAGCGCCAGCGCGCGGGCGAAGTCCGGGCGGGGCGCGGCAATCCGCTCCAGCAGCTTTTCCTGCATGGCGGGGTCGATGTCGCTGATAGCCGACATATCGGCGTCGTGCGGTTCGAGGCGGCCGCCGGGGAAGACGAACTTGCTGGGCATGAACTTGTGGCTTTCGTGCCGGCGGCCGAGCAGCACCTTGGGTTCCGGTCCGGAGCGGTCGATCAGCATCAAGGTGGCGGCATCGCGCGGCTCGGAATCGGGGTACGACTGGTCGCGCTCCGATCGGGTCATGCGCTCGGCCCAGGCCCTGGCGAGGTGCGAGGTCTCGTCGTTCATCGTGCCTTACCGTTTCCCCTTGTGCGTTTTCTTGCGCTTGCCCCCTTTGCCACCCTTCGCAGCCTTGCCGTGCTTGCCGCCCCTGTGGCGCTCGCGCGAGCGGTCGGCGAGCGATGCGCGAACGCGTTTGGTAGCGGGCCGGCCAGCGGAAAGCAATTCGAAGCGCAGCGCGCCGGCAACCGGCGCCGCTTCGACCAGCTTGACGGTGACGGCGTCGCCCAAGCGATAAGTCTCGCCCGTATGGCGGCCGATCATGGCATGATGGGCTTCCTCGTAGCGGAAATATTCGTCGCCGATGGTGCGCGCCGGCACGAAGCCGTCGGCGCCGGTCTCGTGCAGCTTGACGAACAAGCCGGCGCGCGTGACGCCGGCGATGCGGCCGTCGAAACTGGCGCCGATGCGGTCGGCGAGGAAATGGGCGATCAGCCGGTCTTTCGTTTCGCGCTCCGCCACCATGGCGCGACGCTCGGTGGCGGAAACCTCCGCCGCGATCTCGGCAAGCTGCGCATGCTCGGCGCTGTCGGGCAGGGCGCCCGGCCCAAGCTTGAGCGCGCGGATCAGGCCGCGATGCACGATGAGGTCGGCATAGCGGCGGATCGGCGAGGTGAAGTGCGCGTAACGGCGCAGGTTGAGGCCGAAATGGCCGTAATTCTCCGCGGCATATTCGGCCTGCGCCTGCGCGCGCAGCACCACCTCGTTGACCAGTTGCTCGGCATCGCGGCCTTTCACCAGGCGAAGCACGCGGTTGAAGGCGGCTGGGCGCAAGGCGCCGGCTTTGGGGAAATTGATGTCGAGGGTCTGCAAGAACTTGCGCAGCGCGGCGACCCGCTCCATGTCCGGTTCGTCGTGCACGCGGTAGATGAGCGGCACCCGCGCCTTCTCCAGCGTCTCGGCGGCGGCCACATTGGCGAGGATCATGAATTCCTCGATTAGCCGGTGCGCCTCCAGCCGCTCCGGCGTGATCACGCGGTCGACGTGCCCATGGGCGGTGAGCAGGATCTTGCGCTCGGGCAGGTCGAGGTCGAGCGGCTGGCGCTCGTTGCGCGCATGGGCGAGGCGCTCATAAGCCGCGTAGAGCGGCGCCAGCACCGGTTCGACCAGCGTTTCGGTCACCTCGTCGGTGCGTCCGCCGATGGCGAGCTGAGTCTGTTCATAGGACAGCCGGGCGGCCGAGCGCATCATCACGCGGTGGAAGCTGTGCGACTTCTTGTGGCCGTCGGCGCCGATCACCATGCGCACGGCGAGCGCAGCGCGGTCCTCGTTGGGCCTGAGCGAACACAGATCGTTGGAGATGCGCTCGGGCAGCATGGGCACCACGCGGTCGGGGAAATAGACCGAGTTGCCGCGCACCACAGCTTCACGATCGAGCGCCGATCCGGGCGTGACGTAATGGGCGACGTCGGCGATGGCGACGGTGACGATGAAGCCGCCCTTGTTGTTCTTCGCCGTGTCCGGCTCCGCGTACACCGCGTCGTCGTGATCCCTGGCGTCGGGCGGATCGATGGTGACCAGCGGCAGCTTGCGCCAGTCCTCGCGGTGCACGCGCGTGGCCGGCTTGGCGGCTTCCGCTTCAGCCAAGGTCTCGCGGCGGAAGACGTGCGGAATGGAATGCGCGTTGATGGCGATCAGGCTGACGGCGCGCTCCGACTTGAGCGAGCCGAGCCGCTCCACAACACGGCCGGTGGGCAGACCGAGACGGCGGGCGCGGCTCGCTTCCACCGCGACGAGGTCGCCGTCCTCGGCATCGCCGGTGGCGCCGGGCGGGATCGCCAGTTCCTTGCCGAGCATATTCTTGTCGACCGGCTCCAGCCGGCCGCCGCCGCTCGCCAGCTTGCGGAAGATGCCGAGCACGCGCGCCTTGGGATGATCGATGACCTTGATGACGCGGCCGTGCAGGTCGTCGCCTTCGCCGGCGATGGCGAGCAGCACGCGGTCGCCGAGGCCGGGCGCGGGGCCGCGCGCTTTGTGCGGCGTGACGATGCGGATCTTCGGCGCGGCGCCATGTGCCTCCTCGTCCCATTCGTCGGGCGTGGCGACGAGATCGCCGTCGC
>JARRNI010000574.1:0-3394 GCA_037385125.1 Pseudolabrys sp. | reverse complement strand
CAGACGATCGTCCGCAACGAGGCACTACAGGCTATCCGGGCGCCCGCGATCCCGGAGCCAAGGTAAGCACCTGGAAAGATTAACATGTGCCGCGCCTAAAGACCGAACAGATGGCTGCTGATTAAGATTCAGTTGCTCATGCGCAATCGCTTCCGCATTCCGCATCATGTTGGCGATCATTTGATGATCATTGCGGCTCAATCGTCGCAACAAGATTATCAGACAGAAGACTGGACTTCGGCCGCGATCGGAGCGTCACTCTGCGGACGACGCTCGGGTTGTTAATCCCCGGGATCCTGCCCCGCCGGCCATAGGCCCACTGCGGGGTTTCGGCGGTGACGGCGGCATTCGCTGTCGCAACCGGAAAGGATCCCGACATGGCCAAAAGCAAATCCGCGCAGAAGCCGACTGCATCGCGAACCAGCACCCATCGGCAAAAGCCGCGTCGCACAGCAACATCAACTCGTCCTGTGCAAACTTCGTCCAAACAGAAAACGGTAATTGCACTGCTCAGTCGTCCCGAGGGCAGCACGATCGACGCCATCATGAAGGCGACCGGCTGGCGGAGGCACTCGGTGCGGGGGTTTTTGGCGGGTGTGGTGCGCAAGAAGCTCGGTCTCACCCTGGTATCCGAGAAGACCGACGGCGTCCGACTCTATCGCGTCACCGATGCTGTTGCCGGACGTAAGCCTGGCGCCGCCAAGCGGCGGCCAGCCTGACATGGCGCAACCACGGACGGATTTGTCAGCGATTGACGGTGAGATCGACCGTATCCGGTCGCTCGGCGTCGATGCGTTGCGGGCTGAATGGCAGGCGACCTTCGGCCGCTTGCCGCCCGACGCCCTGACCAGGGATCTCATCGGCCGAATGGTGGCTTACCGCATACAGGAGTCCGCCTTCGGCGGCCTCGATCGGCAATGCCGCAAGCTGCTCGACCAAGTGGCCCGTGGCGAGAACCCCGAGCTTGGTCTCAACCGGCGGCTCAAGCCGGGGGCCGTGCTGGTGCGCGAGCATCAGGGAGAGCGGCACACCGTGACTGTCGTCCCGGACGGGTTCGTCTGGCGGGAGGTTACCTATCCGAGCCTCTCTGCCATCGCCCGAGCCATTACCGGCACTGCCTGGAACGGACATCGGTTCTTCGGTCTGCGCGAAGCCGGCACCAATATGACCCAAGTCGCCACCACTCCAAAGGATGCGGCCCACAACGAGGACGCCGGCGCGCGGCTGCCGAGAAGGCGGTCCGGCCGCTCGCGCAGGAGGTAGCTATGGACAAATCCGCCAGGAAGTTCTTCCGATGCGCGATCTATACGCGCAAGTCGACCGACCATAATCTCGACCTCGAGTTTAACTCACTCGATGCCCAGCGGGAGGCCTGCGAGGCCTATATCAAGAGCCAAGCCCATGAGGGCTGGCGCCTTATCCCTGACCGGTATGACGACGGGGCGTTCTCCGGCGCCTCGCTCGACCGCCCTGCCCTGCAGCAGCTGCTGTCGGAGGTCCGCTCCGGCAAGATTGACGTCGTGGTGGTCTACAAGGTCGACCGACTGACCCGCGCGCTCGCCGATTTTGCCAAGCTGGTGGAGTTGTTCGACCGGCATTCGGTGTCATTCGTCTCGGTTACCCAGTCGTTCAATACGACCAGCAGCATGGGCCGGCTCACCCTGAACGTGCTACTTTCCTTTGCCCAATTCGAACGCGAGGTGATCGGGGAGCGTGTGCGGGACAAGATCGCGGCCTCGAAACGCAAGGGTCTATGGGTCGGCGGACCGATCCCGCTCGGCTATGCGAGCATCGGCAAAAAGCTCGTCATCGTACCTGAAGAGGCCGAAACGGTCCGACTGATCTTCTCCCTCTATCTCGAGTTCGGCGCGGTCAGGCTGGTCGCCGAAGAGCTCGACGGTCGCGGCGTCCGGACCAAGCGCCAGGCCCTCGCGAATGGCCGCATCCGGGGGGATGGCCGCTTTGGCGTTGGGTCACTCGCCAATCTGCTCAGGAACCGCTTCTATATCGGCGAGGTCGTGTATCGGGGTGAAATACACCCTGGGGAGCACGAGCCCATTCTGGACCGTGCTTTGTTTGAGGGCGTGCAGGCCAAACTCGCCAATCAGGCCGTTGCCCGATCGCTACGTCTGAAAGGCTCCTCCGCAATCCTGGCCGGCCGCCTCTTCGATGACAGCAGCAATCGGATGACCCCAACGCACGCCAACAAGCGCGGGGTTCGCTACCGCTATTATGTCTCGCACCCGTTGCTGCAGAACCGTAGCGAGGATGCCGGCAGCGTTCGGCGTGTGTCCGCGCCGGACATCGAGAGAATCGTCCTTGATGCCGTTCGCGAGCACCTCGAAAATAGAACTGCACGACAGGAAGAAGGCTCCTTAGGTGATCGCGAGCTGATCGACGAATATGTCGAACGGATCATCCTCAAGCCGAACTCGATCGACATTCTAATTAGACAACAAAGCGAGCCAGACGACGCTGGACAGCCTGAATACGACTGCACACCGAATCCGGATGCCCACGAAGGAGCGCGAACCGTGATCGCTCTGCCGTGGAGTCCCCCAACTTCAGGGACCGCCAAAGGCATCCTGCATGAACCGTCGTCTCCTCTTCCGATGTCGCCGGACACGCGCGAGGACCTGCTCACGGCGATTGGCAAGGCGCGACACTGGATGGATGATCTCGTTAATGGTCGAGCTGCGTCATTCGCCGAGATTGCCAAACGCGAGAACAGAGTTGAGCGCCACGTCCGGTTCCTCGCCCCGCTCGCCTTCCTCTCACCGCGGATCATCAGGGCCATTATCGGCGGCAATGCACCACCGAGCCTCACTGTGACGGGACTTGCGAAAGCTCTACCCTACTCATGGGTCGAGCAGGAACGGCGGATTGGCCTTCTGCTTGGCTGAGGCCAGAGGGACCTCTACTTCAGGCTCAAAGAGAAATCGGACCGCGACAGCGAGCCGCAAGCGCGCGGCGGGTTGCAGTTCCAAATATACTGTTGACGTTCGGACATTTACGAACCGCTCTCTGGCGAAATCGAACCGGTCTCAGCCATGATCTGTGCACTTTTTTGGAGATTGGAAATTGGCCGGCAGAGACTGGCACCGGAAAACGGGCCATGTTGCCGTGAAGGTGGCCAATCTGCGCTGCAGAGCCTGTGCAGCGCAGGACTAAACGCCGGAAATGTCCGCGCTTTTCTGCGCCCCCGGGGATTCCACCGAGAGACCGCACTGGCTGGCTGGGGCGGGAGGACTCGAACCTCCGAATGGCGGAATCAAAATCCGCTGTTCGCCTTTATCATAGCGTCTCATAGCAACCGTTGAGCCCCCATTTTCCCTTTATTTTCAAGCCTTCCTTGCTACATTCCAACCTCACGTTCCTCGCCGCTATTCCAATG
>JARRNI010000573.1:0-3399 GCA_037385125.1 Pseudolabrys sp. | reverse complement strand
GCCAAGCGCCTCGCGCGGCGAGCGCACGAAAACGCTAAAGCGCGCGTGGCGCGGGCCGACGAAGCCCCACAGGATGCGCAAGCTCAGCAGGCCGGCGATGGCGTAGCCGGCGGCGATGTGCACTTTTTCGATCTCGTCACCGGTGAGATAGGCCGTGGCGAACAGCCCCACCAGCGACCAGTGGAACAGACGCACGAACGGGTCCCAGACCTTGACCGTCGTCGGCGGCGTGGCGCCGCCGGCTCCCGTCATGACAGTGCGATGGGCGGGCTTCATCGCCGCGCTCTTACAGCCTGCCGACGACAGCGCCGTTGGTCGGATCGACGAACAACTCGACGCGGTTGCCGGCCTTGTCGGTAACGTAGAACTCGCCACAAGCCTTCTTCAGCTTGCCCTTGCGCACTGTGTAGCCGAGAGCCTCGACCTTTTTCTGAAGCGCCTCGACGGTCAGCCACTTGTCCTCGCTGGCATTGGTGCAAGGCCGCCCGAGGCTTCCCGCTTGTGCCGATGAAGTGAGGCCCAATATTGCGACGGCAACCGCAAGGGCGGATATCTTCAATAAAGTGGCACCGCTGAATATCGCAGCGGCAACTTTGAAGGACGAGTTTTGCATTTCGTGGTCTCCTTGAGCACCGTCCTGCCGCACCATGCGGCCGGTGATGGCGGGAAACTGCCCGAACCCCGCTGACCGGGACCTGTTGATCTATGTCAGCGTCCTGTCAGGCCGCTTGCGGCAAGGTGCCGGCGTGAAAAACCGCCGAAAACCCATCAATTTGCGCCCCGGCGCGGCCATGCTTGTTCTGGCCGCCGGGCTGGCAATCATTGTTCCGCTGGCGTCGCGCGCCGACGAGCGTGAGCGCGACGCGGTGCGCCAGGCGGTGCAGCGCGGCGAAATCCACTCGTTGTCGGACATTCTCGCGGCGATCCGCGGCAAGCTGCCAGGAGAGATCGCCGGCGTGGAGATCGAGCGCAAGCACGGCCGCTGGCTCTACGAGTTCCGCGTTGTCGACGAGAAAGGCCGCCTGTTCGAGGTCTATGTGGACGCTAAGACGGCGACCATCGAGCAGACGAAGGAGGAGTAGATGCGCGTTCTCCTGGCCGAAGACGATCGCCGTATCGCCTCGGATGTCGAGCGCGCGCTTGAAGCCGCCGGCTACGTGGTCGAGACGGTGGGGGACGGCGAGGAAGCCTGGTTCCGCGGCGATACTGAGGACTATGGCGCCGTCATCCTCGATCTCGGCCTGCCAAAGATGGACGGCCTTTCCGTGCTCAAGCGCTGGCGCGGCAACGGCCGCCATATGCCGGTGTTGATCCTGACCGCGCGCGGCAGCTGGGCCGAACGCGTCGACGGTATCGACGCCGGCGCCGACGACTACCTGCCGAAGCCGTTCCGCATGGAGGAACTGCTTTCCCGTGTGCGCGCCATCGTACGCCGCTCGTCGGGGCAGGCCTCCTCGGTGGTGACGGTCGGCGACGTGACGCTGGACGAGCGGCAGATGAAGGTGAGCGTGCGCGGCGTGCCGATCGCCCTGTCGCCGCTCGAATATCGTGTGGTCGCCTATCTTCTGCTGCGGCGCGGACGCGTCGTATCGCAAGCCGAGCTTGACGAAAATGTCTACGGCCATGGTGAAGATCACGGTTCCAACGCACTCGAAGTGCTGATCGGCCGCGTGCGGCGCAAGCTCGGCGTCGACTTGATCGAGACCCGGCGCGGCTTCGGCTATCTGGTGCCGGACGGCCTGTCGTGAAGGCGCGCTCCCTACGGCTGCGGCTAATTGCCGGCGGCGTGGTTGCCATCCTCATCGCGCTGACGGTCGCTGGCGCCGGTCTGGTCTTCCTGTTCAAGCGCCATGTCATCCGCACCATCGGCGACGATCTCAACGCCTACCTCAACCAGTTGATCGCCGGCATCGATGTCGACACGCAAGGGCGGCTCGTGGTCACCCGCCCGCCGGCCGACCCACGCTTTGCCGAGCCGCTATCTGGTCTCTATTGGCAGATCGCCGACGATCGCGGTCAGATGCTGCGGTCGCGTTCGCTATGGGATACCGCCTTGGCATTGGCCCCAGACCAGCCGGCTTCGGGACAGATTCATCACCACGTGATGACCGGACCCTCGCATTCGCGTGTTCTGGTTGCGGAACGCGTGGTGAGCCTGACCGAGGCCGGCAAGCGCGTGCCTGTGCGGGTGGCGGTCGCCGCCGATCTTGCGCGCGTATCGAAGGCTGCCGTCGGCTTCTCCAGGGATCTCACCTTGGCGCTCGGCCTGCTCGCGCTGGTGCTGGCGCTCGCCACCGCCGTCCAGGTCAGTCTGGGCCTGAAGCCGCTCAAGGCGCTGCGGCAGGGGGTTGCCGACGTGCGCGCCGGTCGCATCCACCATCTGCCGCTGGCCGCACCGGCGGAGGTGCGACCGCTGGTCGAGGAGGTCAACGCCTTGCTCGAGGCGCAGGAGCGCGAAATCGAGCGTTCGCGCGACCGTGCCGGCGATCTCGCGCATGGGCTGAAGACACCGCTGGCGGCGCTCGCCGGCGATGCCGGACGCTTACGCGCGGCCGGGCAAGACGAGATTGCGCGTGACATCGAATCAGCAGCCGAGGCCATGAGCCGCCAGGTTGACCGCGAGTTGGCGCGCGCGCGCATTCGTGGCGCCGTGCGGCGCAAGGCCGGTCTGTCGACCGACCTCGCCCCGCTTGTGCGCGCGATTGTCGACACGCTTGCGCGAACGCCCGCCGGCGCCCGGGTGTTGTTCGAGCAGCAGGTCCCCGAAGGCTCGTCTGTCCCATTCGATCGCACCGACCTGGCCGAAGTGCTCGGCAATGTGCTCGACAATGCCGCGCGGCATGCGACCGGCCGCGTACGCATCGGCGCTGAAGGCGCGGCCGTTGTCGTCGAGGACGATGGCCCGGGCATCGCGCCGGCCGTGCAGGCGAGTGCGGTCGAGCGCGGCGTCCGGCTTGATGAGCGCGGGGAGGGCGCAGGACTTGGCCTCGCCATCGTGCAGGACGTGCTGGAGGGCTATGGGTGGCGGCTTGCGCTTGGCAAATCCGATGCGCTCGGTGGTCTGCGGGTGACACTGGCGCCGGCTGCCGCTGGAGGTTCGTCCCCGACCTGACAGTTTGCTGACGCCGCGCGTCAGGCGGCCGATTCCTCAAAGGCGCTAGTCCAGTCCCGGGCGGCAGCGAGCCGTCGTCAGAATATGGAGACATCACATGCGAATCATACTTGCTTTGGCAACAGTCGCCGCCATCGGCGTGGCCGGCGCGGCCTACGCGACTGACCAGAACCGCGACAACGCCCAGGGAGACGCCGTCACGGCCGACCAGATGAAGACCAAGATCGACAAGATCGGCTACGACGTCCTGCACATGAAGAAGGACGACATGGCATACAAGGCACATC
>JARRNI010000572.1:0-3405 GCA_037385125.1 Pseudolabrys sp. | reverse complement strand
CGATCGCGCGCGGCATGCGCCTCGCCCAGCTGGTCGTGGCGCCGCTCGCCCATGGGCGCCTGCAGGAGGTCCCTTCTCTCGAAGAAACGTTGCGCGGGACGGGTGGATTCGGCTCGACCGGAAGTTGATTAAGGCAAATTTCTCTTACCGGCTAGATGGCTGACCAACTGGCGACTGGTGTCGGGTCCATGCCGCTCGTATGCCGCAAAGGGATCCTGGCTGTCGCCGCTGCGATCGACATTGCCATCCACGCCGACGGCCGACCGGTTTCGGCCAAGGCGCTGGCCGGGCGTCACCAGCTGCCGCCCCGCCATCTCGAGCCGGTGCTGCAAGCGCTGGTGCGCGACGGCATCCTGCGCGGTATCCGCGGGCCACACGGCGGCTACGCGCTCGCCCGCGATCACCGGCACATCACCGCCGAGGACATCATGCGTGCCGCCGGCAGCGTCGAGGCCGACAATGAGCCGCCGCTTCCGGAGTCGACGCTGGTCAGCCGCGTAGTACGGCCGGCGCTCGCGAAGGCCGAGACCGTGTTCTCGATGGCGCTGGCCGGCCTCAATGTCGAAGAGTTGATCAGGCGGCCGAAGCGCCGCTGAAATAGACAACTGTCGTTCCGGCGCACGCTCGAAGCGGGCCGGCTCGGCAATGCCCGACAGCGTTCACGATCTGGACTCTTTCGGCCCGAGTCCCTCAGAGGCTACAGTGCCTTGATTCGCGGGCGTTGTGGCGGACGTCGTCCGCATTCCTGGGGCAAGCTGAATGCCGGAGACGATCCGGGCGGCGAACGAGAGGCTGCGTTCACGTCCGAGGCGGGGCGGATTCCCCGTCGCCTGCGTCGCACTCCTGAGCATCACTGTCGCGCTCGTTGCGCCCGCGCCCGCCGCGGCCGTTACCGTGAGCGCGATCGGCAAGGCCGTGCAGGGCGCCGCCTCGACGCTCAGCCGCCAGGACATCGCCACCCTTTCGCTTACCATCGGCCTCATCGTTTTCGCGGCGCTCGCCGTGCTGGCGCTGCTGCGTACGCGTCGCTATGCCGACCGCATCGAAAGCGGCGCGCGCGACGACATCGGCGCGCTGCATGCCGAGATCGACCGGCTGCGCACGCTGCTGCTCGCCGAGCCGCAGGTGCTGGTGGAATGGACGGCGGCCGGCGACAGGCCCGAAATCCTCGGCGATGCCACACTGCTTGCCGGCGGCGGCGTACCGGAGCGCGTGCTCGCCTTCGGTAGCTGGCTGGAGCCTGCGGCGGCACAGGCGATGGAGCAGGCGGTCGAGACGCTGCGCCGCGAGGGCCGCGGCTTCACCATGACGCTCACCAGCCTGAGCGGCCGGCCGGTGGAGGCGGAAGGCCGCGTGGTCGGCGGACGCGCGGTGCTGCGCCTGCGCGACGTGAACGGCATCCAGCGCGAGCTGACCGAGCTCGCCGCCAGCCACGACAAGCTCATTTACGACCTCGCCACCATGCGCGCCGCGCTCGATGCGCTGCCTGCGCCGGTGTGGGCGCGCGGCGCGGATGGCCGGCTGATCTTCGCCAATGCCACCTATGCGCGCGCGGTCGAGGCGGACGATGCCGCCGACGCGGTGGCACGCGAACTGGAGCTGCTCGACCGCGAGGCGCGCGACGCGCTGCGCGAGGCGCGCGCGGCTGGCGAACCCTATGCGGGCCGGCTGCCGGCGATCGTCGCCGGCCAGCGCCGCATCTTCGATGTCGTCGACGCCCCGAGCGGGAGCGGCAGCGCCGGCATGGCCATCGACCGCACCGAAGTCGAAACCATGCGCGCCGAGCTTAACCGCATGATCGAGGCGCATCGACGCGTGCTCGACCAGCTCGCCACCGGCGTCGCCATCTTCGACATCGACCGCAAGCTCACTTTCTACAATGCCGCCTTCCGCTCGCTGTTCGAGTTGGACACCGGCTTCCTCGACCAGACCCCGACCGATTCCGCCGTGCTCGACCGCCTGCGCTCGGAGCGTATGCTGCCGGAGGAGCGCGACTTCCGGCAATGGAAGCAGGAGCTCTACGAGGCCTATCGCGCGACCGAGCCGCAGGAGCACACCTGGTACCTGCCGGACGGGCGCACCCTGCGTGTCGTCACCACGCCCAACCCGGAAGGCGGCGTCACTTATCTCTACGAGGACGTGACGGAAAGCCTCGACCTGCACAGGCGCTACGATTCACTGATCAAGGTGCAGAGCGAGACGCTCGATCACCTGGCCGAGGCGGTGGCCGTGTTCGGCTCCGACGGCCGCGTGCGGCTGCACAACCCGGCCTTCCAGCGCATGTGGAAGCTGACGCCGGAGGCGCTCGACCAGCATCCCCATGTCGAGCAGGTGACCGCCTGGTGCCAGGCGCTGCACGACGACAGCGCGGTCTGGCGCGCCTTGCGCGGCGCGGTGACGGCGATCGACGGGCGCGAGCCGATCGCCGCCTCGATCGAGCGGCGCGACGGTGCCACCATCAATATGACCACCATGCCGCTGCCGGACGGTGCCACGCTCGTCACCTTCCAGGACGTCTCCGACACGGTGAACGTCGAGCGGGCGCTGCGCGAGCGCAACGAGGCGCTGGAAGCCGCCGACCGCATCAAGATCGACTTCGTGCACCACGTCTCCTACGAGCTGCGCTCGCCGCTCACCAACATCATTGGCTTCGCGCATTTTCTCGGCGATCCCGCCTTTGGCCCGCTCACCAACAAGCATCGCGAATACCTCGGCTACATCACCGCCTCGACCAACGCGCTGCTGGCACTGATCAACAACATCCTCGACCTGGCCAGCATCGACGCCGGCGCCATGCTGCTCAATCTCACCGAGGTGGACATCCGCGCCGCCATGCAGACGGCGGCGGAAGGCGTGCAGGACCGGCTGAAGAAGGACGGCCTCAACCTGGAGATCCGCGCCGCGGCCGACATCGGCAGCTTCACTGCCGACGAGCTGCGCCTGAAGCAGATCCTGTTCAATCTGTTATCGAACGCGGTCGGCTTCTCGCCGCCGGGCGAGACGGTGACGCTGGCCGCGGAGCGGGGGCCCGACGCCGTGGTGTTCACCGTCGTCGACCACGGCCCCGGCATTCCGCCGGAGGCAAAGGACAAGGTGTTCGACTGGTTCGAGACCGACCCGCAGGGCTCGCAGCACCGCGGCACGGGTTTGGGTCTGTCGCTTGTTCGTTCTTTCGTCTGGCTGCACGGCGGCACCGTGACCGTCGAGTCCGAAGTGGGCGGCGGCACCACCGTCACCTGCACATTCCCCACCGCGCGGCGCGCCGCGCAGACGGCGGCTTAAGCGGCGTCAGCTCCGACGCAGCACCTGCGGCAGGAAGCTTCCGTCATTGACGCCCACTTCCCGCGCGATCATGCGGTTGAGCAAGGCGTTCATGCGCAGGATCAGCGCCTTGTTGCTCTCTAC
>JARRNI010000571.1:0-3406 GCA_037385125.1 Pseudolabrys sp. | reverse complement strand
TGACCGGCCGCATGATGGACGCCGCCGAGGCGGAAAGGTCCGGCCTGGTGGCGCGCGTGGTGGCGGCGGACAAGCTGATGGAGGAAGCCATGAGCGTCGCCGAGACCATCGCCGGCATGGGCCTGCCCGCCGTGCTGATGGCGAAGGAGACGGTCAACCGCGCGTTCGAAACCAGCCTGGCGGAAGGCGTCAACTTCGAACGCCGCGCCTTCCATTCTCTGTTCGCGACGGAGGATCAGAAGGAAGGCATGAAAGCATTCGTCGAAAAGCGCAAGCCGGAATGGAAGAATAGATAAGCAGGCGAGCAATCACGGCGCTACAGGGAGTACTGGATCGCCCGCCGGAGCCTGTGCTCGGGCCGGCGGAGCCGGACCCGAGTGCGGGCGATGACAGCCGCGGCTATTTCCGCACACAAATAATCCGCATCGCCGCGGCACGTGCGTCGGCGCTCGAACCGTCCGCGACGGCCACGTGATGCTTTGCCAGAAACTCGCGGATTGTGCCGGCGCGGACCAGCCGCAGGGGCGGCACCGCGGGCTTGTTGCTGGCCAGCCGGTAATCGCGCGGCTCCAACAGCCCGACGAAATCGCCCTTGCCGTCAAGCGCGGCGGCGCCGGAAAATCCCGCCATCGGCACTGGCTGGCGCGGCACGATGGCATGGCCGTCCACCAGCCGCGCCTTGATCTCCTTCAGCTTTTTCCGTCCGTCCTGCTCCTGGGGATCGGGAATGCCGACCAGCGTGACCTCGTCCGGCTTCGCCGCCGCGCCGCTCGGCGCCAGCGGGGTGAGCCCGGCCGCGCCATAGACGCGCAGCAGTGCCAGCCCGTCGTTCGCGTCTTCGGCGACGCGCACGGCATCGCCGAGCCCATCGGCCACGATCACCTCGCAGCCGCGCACGGCCCGGCGCGCCGTCACGATGTCGCCGTCGGCGCTCACGATCAGCCCGGTGCCGTATTCGACCCGCCTGGACAAGGCGGCGAGCGGCAGCGGCTGCTCGGGGAACGGCGCAAACGCGCTCGCCATCGCTACCATCACTGGCTCGACGATGGTCTCCATCATCTGGTCGTACAGAATGGTGAAGCCGCGCACCTCGCCGTCGCGCAGCTTGGCGCGTACCGCGAAATCCTTCAGCCCCTGCATGCCGCGAATGAAGAAGCCGTCGTCGTCCAGGTTGCTTTTTTCGACCTCGCGGTGGTCGCGTCTCCTCTCCTGCCTGTACAACTCGGCGAGATCGGTCTTCGGCCCCTTGAGCCGGAAGGTCTCGATCTGCACGGCGTCGTGCGGCGAGGACCAGCGCGTGCCGTGGGGGGCGTCGTGCGCATCCGGCACCAGCCGGGTCGGCAGGCCGATGCGGATACCGGTCGCCGGATCGACCACCACCCGCCAGCCGTATTCGCGCCGGTAGCGCTCGTTGGCGGCGATCAGCTCCTTGCGCTGATCCTCCGTCAGCACTCCCGTCACCTTCTCCCTGTTGCGCTTCTGGAAGCTCTTGATCGCGGCTTCCGCCGGGTCTTCTTCCGGCTCGGCCTTATCGAAATCGCCGTGCCAGTACAGCGCCGCGCGGATCTTCAGCCGTTCTTCCGGTGGGATGCCGGCGAAGGCACCGGATGCGGCCGCGTCGGATTTCGCGGTCTTCTGCGCGGGAGCGGCTTTCGCCGTCGCGCTGTCGGGCGCCGGCGTTGGCAGCGGAACCTTGCTGGCGGGAATGGCGGTGGCGGCCTTGCGCCGGGGTATGGGCGCGGCGGCCTTCTCGTGCCGAAACTCCTTCCTATGCGGGACGTAATGGCGATGGTGGTGTCTGACCGCCTTGGGCGCCGGCTTCACGGGGCCCGGATTCATCAGCCATTGGGCAAAGGCCGGACTGGCGCTGACCACCAGCGCAAGCATGACGAGGAACGTGCGCATGAACCTTGACGCGACCCTGACCGCTGTTTTGCTGCAAGCTTAGCCGATCGCCTTTTCCGTGCAAGGCGGCATCGGCGCGCGGCGCGCCCTTGTGCATCGCGCCAAGTCTCTGGTCTAAATACGCTTTGCGCCATACACTTAACCTTGATGCTCGATCCACAGGAACTGGAACGCTACGCGCGCCACATCGTGCTGCGCGAGGTCGGCGGCCCCGGCCAGGCCAAGCTGAAAGCCGCGCGCGTACTGGTAGTCGGCGCCGGCGGCCTGGGTGCGCCGGTGCTGCTCTATCTGGCGGCCGCGGGCGTCGGCACTCTCGGCGTCATCGACGACGACGTGGTGTCGCTGTCGAACTTGCAGCGCCAGGTCATTTTCGGCACCGACGACATCGGCACCCGCAAGGTGGATGGCGCCGAGGCGGTGATCGCGCGGCTCAACCCGCATGTGGCGGTCGAAACGCATATGACGCGGCTCGAGGCGAGCAACGCGCTCGACCTGATCGCGCAATATGACCTGGTGGCTGACGGCTCCGATAACTTCGCCACGCGCTATTTGGTTTCCGACGCCTGTTACTTCGCCAGGAAGCCGCTCGTCACTGCGGCGGTCGGTACCTTCGATGGCTCGCTCACGTCCATTCGCGCGCACGAGAAAGCGGCCGACGGTAAGCCCAACCCGACCTATCGCTGCCTGTTTCCCGAGCCGCCGCCGGCGGGCGCGATACCGGCCTGTGCCGAAGCTGGCATCCTCGGCGCACTGCCGGGCGTGCTCGGTTCCATGATGGCGCTGGAGGTGATCCGCGAGATCGTCGGCTTCGGCGAAGGCCTGGTCGGCCGGCTGCTGATGGTGGACGCGCGCTCGATGCGCTTCGAGACGCTTGCTTATGAGTGGGATCCTGGAAATCCGTTGTCGGGTGAAAAGCCGACAATCAGGGATTTGTCGGTTCACAAGTGAACTGGCGCCGCAACACACTCAGCGTCATGCCCCTCGCGAAGGTGTTTGGTTCCGGAAGATTAGCTAGGGCTTGGAGCGGGGCGAGGTAGCCGAGGCATTTAAGGCGGGTTCGATTGTAGTCGCGAACGAAGCCGAGCAGGAAGGCGTCTCGTTCGGTCGAGGAGCCAAACAGCCTGTGAGCCGTGCCGCGTTTGGGCTGGCGTCCGATGGCCTCGACGATGCGGCGGTTGAAGCGTTCGACCAGCCCATTGGTCTGCGGACGGTATGGTCTGGTCAGCCGGTGATCGATCTTTTGGTCGGCACAGACCAAATCGAAGGGATGACGCCCGGATGGACGGTCCTTCGGCTTATTCCTCATGTCGACGGCGAAGCGGTCGGTGAACTCACTGCCGTTGTCGGTGAGGATGGTGTGAACCGGGTGCGGGAAGTCCTTCAGGAAGCGCTTGAGGAAGCCGGCTGCCGTCTCGGCATGTCGCCTGGGATGGATTTCCAGATAGACGAAACGGCTGGCGCGGTTCGGCTACGTCATCGAGCGGCAACTGCAAGCGGGTAC
>JARRNI010000570.1:0-4750 GCA_037385125.1 Pseudolabrys sp. | reverse complement strand
TGGGATCCCGAGGCCGCCCCCGGATTTGGCTGGCCGTTGGGCGCGCGCGCCTGGATCAACCCCAGTCCCAATGCACCGAACCTTTGGATGGCGCGCGCCTATGCGGGGACCGTGATGGTCGAAGGTACGACGCTGTCGGAAGGGCGCGGCACCACGCGCCCGCTCGAACTGTTCGGCGCGCCCGATATCGACGCGCGCGCCGTCGTGGCAGAAATGTCGGCCCTTGCTCCACAATGGCTCGCCGGTTGCCGATTGCGCGACTGCTGGTTCGAACCCACCTTTCACAAGCACGCGGGCCAGCTTTGCCACGGTGTGCAGATACACACGGAAGGTCCGGGTTACGATCACCGAGCGTTCAAGCCTTGGCGAATACAAGCGCTCGCCTTCAAGGCAATACGCAGTTTGTATCCTGAATACCCGCTATGGCGCGATTTCGCTTATGAATATGAGCACGAAAGACCTCCGATCGACGTGATCAACGGCGGCCCGTTATTGCGGCAGTGGGTCGAGGATGCATCGGCAGCCCCGCAGGACCTCGATGCGCTCGCGCTTGCGGACGAGCAGGCATGGCTGAGCGAGCGGCAAAGCTGTCTGCGCTATGGAAGATCTTAAGAGTCATTTGAGCGCAGTTCGTCATTCACGGCTGTCGCTTGCCATTTCGTTGACGCTGCCGTCGATCCAAGTTGAGACCGGGATCAGCTCTTGGGTCAATGCAACGAAATCGGCGCGAGCGCCGGGAGCCAATGTCCCGCGCTCGCTATCGAGTCCGAGAAATTGCGCTGGCGTGAGGGAAGCGGCGCGTAGTGCGCTTTCCAAACTGATTTCGCAAAGCTTCACCGCATTGCGCACTGCCGAGGCCATATCGAGGTGCGCGCCCGCCAACGTGCCCGCCTCCGTCGTCAGTCGCCCATCGGCCAGCTTGATCGTCTGCCCCATTAATTCGAAACGGTTTAGCGCTGCCCCGACCGTTGGCATAGCGTCAGTCACCAGGGCAATTCCCTCGCCGCCCTTCGCTGCAAAGGCGGCACGGACCGAAATGGGATCGACATGTAAGCCGTCAAGGATCAGGCCGGCGGTCAACCGTTCGTCTGCCAGCGCCGCGCCGATGATGCCCGGAGCGCGCGCGCTCAAGGGCGCCATTGCGTTGAACAGATGGGTCACACCGCTTGCGCCATCCGCGACAGCCTGCATGACTAGTGCGGCGGGCGCCTCACTGTGCCCAATCGAAACCCGCACTCCCTCGGCGGCCAAAGTGGGCACAAAGCCGGCCGGCACGCATTCGGGCGCCAGTGTGACCATTGATCCGCCTGCACCACCCAATTCGCACAATTGCTCGAGATCGCCGAGAACCCCATCCCGCCCCGCTACCGAGCGGGCCGCAGTATTGGCGCTTCGTAATTGATCGCGAGTATCGCTGATCAGCGTCGTCAGGCAGGCCGTAGTGCCGTAGCGGCGGTGCGCGCGGGCAATCGCGCGCATGGTATCCGCGGTCGGCTGATCGTTGAGCAGAAGCCCGCCGCCGCCATTGACCTGCAGATCGATGAAGCCGGGGGCCAGGAAGGCTTCAGCCGGCATACGCGCCTGCGGCCAGTCTGGCGGAACCTCGCCCCAGGAGCCAAGCCCGGCGATGCGCCCCTCCCGTATCATCAGCGCGGCCCCGAGGTGCCAGCGGTGGCCGTCGAAAATACGGTCTGCCAGGACGGCGTGGGAGAGGCTGTTTGGCATGGGAATCATCTATTGCCTTGCGGGCCGAATTGTTGGCGCCATATTTCAATCTAAGTTACATGGCGCCAGAAACCCAGGGTTATGCCTGCCCGCTAGCTGATTGCTTCGCGAACCGAGCTTGAATAGATAGACATATGCACCGTTTGGTCATTCACGGCGGCCGACGCATCGAAGGCTCGGTGCAGATTTCCGGGGCGAAGAACGCGGTTTTGCCACAGATCGCCGCCGCTTTGCTCAGCGCCGAGCCGCTGGAATTGGGCAATGTTCCCAGCGTGACCGATGTGGAGACCATGTTGGCCCTGATGAGGGAGTTCGGCGTGACGGCCAGCCGGGGCCATGGCCATACGCTGTTATTGGACGCCGGGAATGCGCGGGGCGCCCAGGCGCCCTATGACATGGTGCGCCGCATGCGCGCCAGTATCCTCGTGCTGGCGCCGCTCTTGGTCCGTTTCGGATCGGCGAAAGTGTCGCTGCCGGGAGGCTGCGCCATCGGCACGCGGCCGATCGACCTGCACCTGAAGGCGCTCGATGCCCTCGGCACCGAAGTCCGCATCGAGGGCGGTTACATCCACGCGCGTACAAGATCCCAAGGAATGCGAGGTGCCCGCATCGTGCTCACCTCGCCATCTGTGGGGGCCACCGAGACCGCCCTGATGGCAGCGGTTCTCGCGCGCGGCGAAACAGAAATCCTCAACGCCGCGCGCGACCCGGAAGTCTGCGACCTTGCGCTCTGCCTCACCGCCATGGGTGCTTCCATCGAGGGTGTGGGGACGCACCGGATTTTGGTGCAAGGCGTTGATGCGCTCCGGCGCGCCCGCCACGATCTGATCAGCGACCGCATCGAGGCCGGCACTTACGCTGTTGCCGCCGCCATTACCGGCGGACAACTCGAAATCCTCGGTGCGCACCTCGAGCACCTCGGCACGGTCAGCGCCGCGCTGGAAAGCGCCGGCGTACAGATTTGGCCCACGGATCGAGGGCTGATGGTCGTGCGTTCCGGCCCTTTGAAGGCGGTCGACATCGCGACGGAGCCCTACCCCGGATTCCCCACCGACCTGCAGGCGCAGTTCATGGCCCTAATGACCGTGGCCGCCGGTGCATCGGTCATTCGCGAAACAGTGTTTGAGAGCCGATTCATGCATGTGCCCGAGCTAAAACGGCTCGGCGCCAATATTTCCCTGCAGGGCTCGACCGCGCTGTTGCGCGGCGTTGATCACCTCCATGGCGCGGAGGTGATGGCCACCGACCTGCGCGCGTCGGTGAGCCTGGTGCTTGCCGGCCTAGTCGCCGAAGGCGAGACGATTGTGCACCGCATATATCATCTCGATCGCGGTTATGAGTCGCTCGACCGCAAGCTGGTGCAATGCGGTGCGGACATCGAGCGGGTTGCAGGATGAATATGGCGTCGCAACCGGGCCCGCTTTTTGTTGGGGTTGACGGTGGCGGCACGGGCTGTCGCGCCCGCATTGAAGATGCGGAGGGACGCATCCTTGGTACCGGTATTGCGGGGCCTGCCGCGCTGCGGATGGGGATCGATCGCTCGCTTGCCGAAGTGGAAAAGGCTTGCCAGGCCGCACTTGACGAAGCCGGGCTGGGCGTAGGTGCGCTAAATTCTTTGCATGCGGCCGTCGGGCTCGCCGGAGTTGGGCGCAAAGGTGCGCTTGAGGAGCTCGCCTTGCGGCCGCATCCCTTTCGATCCGTCCTGTACGCTCATGACGCGACAGTTGCCTGTTTGGGCGCGCATGCCGGCCGCGATGGCGGCATCGTCATTGTCGGAACGGGTAGCGTCGGATTTGCCCTTGTCGAGGGACGCGAGTTCAGGGTGGGCGGCTATGGCTTTCCTATATCTGACGAGGGCAGTGGCGCCGACCTCGGCTTGCACGCGATCCGCATCGCTTTGCGGGCCCATGATGCGCGTGCTGTCGGCACCAAACTGACCCACGATGTGATGATGCGCTTTCACAACGATCCGTTCGATGCCGTTGGCTGGATGGATCGCGCAACCGCAACAGACTATGCGACCTTCGCGCCGCTGGTGATGCGGCATGCGGACGAAGGCGATCCAGCCGCGCGCCGGATCGTGCGCGATGCCGCGGAGCAGATCGACGATTTAGTGCGCTGGCTGGCAGAATGTGGCGCCATCCGTGTCGCCCTCCTCGGCGGGCTCGCATCGTCGGTTCAGCCGTGGCTGGCACCAGATGTGCAGCGCCGACTCGTTCCAGTGGAAGGTGATGCTGTGGACGGCGCCTTGCGCCTCGCGCGGCAGGCCACCATGAAATAACCGAGATGAATCATGCGCACCGAGCACATCAGCCCACGCTATGTCGAACTCGATTCCTGGCCGACAGCCGAAATGATCGCGGCTATGTACGAGGCGCAGTTGGCGGCTGCCGCCACGGTTCGCGGTGCACTCGGCGCGATAACCGCCGCCGTCGAAGACGCAGTACCGGCACTCCAGCAAGGAGGGCGTATCGTCTATGTGGGAGCTGGCACTTCCGGACGCATCGGCGTGCAAGATGGGACCGAATTGCCGCCGACCTACAACTGGCCCTCCGATCGCCTCGTCTTTGCGATGGCAGGCGGCCTTGATGCACTTGTCCGAAGCACCGAAGGAGCCGAAGACGATGAAGGTGCCGGAGCGCAAGCCATAGCGAAGGCGAAAGTAGGCACGAACGACGTCGTCATAGGAATTGCAGCGAGCGGTACGACACCTTTCACAATCGGCGCCTTGCGCGGGGCGAATGCCGCCGGCGCCGTGACGATCGCAATCGCCAACAACGCGGACGCTCCGCTCTTCGAGGTTTCGCGTCACCGCATCCTAGCCGATACCGGAACCGAAGTGGTCGCCGGCTCCACCCGGATGAAGGCAGGAACCGCTCAGAAGATCATACTGAACCTGTTCTCGACCGCCGTGATGATCAAGATGGGCCGCATCTATCGCGGGCTAATGGTGGACATGCGGGCGCGGAATGCGAAACTGCTCCGCCGCGCGGAAGCGATCGTCGGCGAAATCCTCGGCTGTTCG
>JARRNI010000569.1:0-3409 GCA_037385125.1 Pseudolabrys sp. | reverse complement strand
TGCCCAGCATGCGGTGGACCTGACGGGCCGAAACGCCTTTTTTGCTCGCGGTCATCAGGAATAGCGCCGCCAGCCACTTGGTGAGCGGGATTTTGGAGCGCTCAAAAACGGTTTTGACCGTGACCGTGAACTGCTCACGGCACTCGGCACACTGATAGAGGCCCGGGCGATGAGCGTTGCCCTGCAAGCCACGGATTTTTCCCTGAGTGGCATTGCCGCAATGGGAGCAAACCGGCCCTTCCGGCCAAACCCGTGCTTCCAGCCACTTACGGGCGGCTGTTTCGTTTGAAGATTGGGTTCCTTAAGAGGTCAGTCATGGCTGAATACTTTGAGAATGGAGTTCGCAAACTGTCGCCAGCACAAAAGGCTAGGTTGGTCGCTCTAGAGCCAATTTTAATTGATCGGATAGAGTCGCGAATACGTGCCGCTGCATCTGCACGCCGATCCAACCCTCCTTCGTGTGAAAGAGAACAACTCCGGCGTTCTCGCTCTCCACGAAAACGGCGTCTGTCTCATTGGCTTCATAACGTAGAACGGCACGTTCGGGCATGGCTGCCCCCCTATCTAGGCCAGACCTAGACCGTGAGGCCTGCTTTGTCACGGTTATAATCTCGCCGTTTTTGCATCTTCTGACGCCGCCACTATGTATGTCTTGACGATTAATCCTTTGGCGCGGGTTCGATTCCCGTCACGCCCCCCAATCGGGCGTGTAGTGTAACGGTAGCACAGATGGCTGTTTCGAGGGGCCGCCCAAGTTGGCGGCCTCTTTCGTTACAAGCCTTTTCTCGGCTGCAATTCCTTTGCGATGAAGGCCTCAAGGATTTTCGTGAGGGCAGCATCTTGAGCACGAGCATGCCCAATTAAAAAGGTTTCAGAGCGCTCAGGCAAAACGCAACCGTTGGAAGAATCGGTTGGCAGAATCTAGGCTATTGCCATCAGTTGAGATCAAATAGGCAAGCAGGAGTTTGGCACACCCCTCAGAAAGCATCGGAAAACATCGGTTGGAGAGCGTCGAGTTTGGCACACCTAAGCTGTTGGCATGCATAGCGAATTTTCCAAAGTTGACGAAAGGCAAATTTGATCGATGAAACTAGGTCCTCCGTTAACCCAAGAGGCGGCGGAAGGCTTGGCCGTTCAAGCGCTTAGCTATATCGCGCAGGACGGCGAACGGCTCGGCCGGTTTCTCGCCACAACCGGCATCGGCCCGGCCGAGATTCGCGCCGCCACTGCCGAGCCCGGCTTCCTCGCCGGCGTCTTGGAATACCTCGCCGCCGACGACAGCCTGATCGCCGCATTCGCCGCCGAGGCCGGCCTCGACCCCAACGATATCGCCCGCGCCCACGAGGCGCTCGGCGGCGAGCCCTGGGAGCGCGAGGTTCCGTGAGGCGCGCGAGGCGACTATGAGCTTCTGCCGCGACTGTCTGGCCGATGCCGGCTCGAGCGCCACGCGCTGCCGGACCTGCGGCTCGCCGCGCCTCGTTCGCCACGCCGAGCTAGACCGCCTCGCCATCGCCCATGTGGATTGCGACGCCTTCTACGCCACCATCGAAAAGCGCGACGACCCTTCCCTGCTCGACAAGCCGCTGATCGTCGGCGGCGGCAAACGCGGCGTGGTGGCGACCGCCTGCTACATCGCGCGCACCTACGGCATCCGCTCGGCCATGCCCATGTTCGAGGCGCTCAGCCGCTGTCCGCATGCGACCGTGATCAGGCCGAACATGGTGAAATACGCCGAGGTCGGCCGCGCCGTGCGCCGCGCCATGTTCGACTTGACGCCGCTGGTCGAGTCGCTGTCGATCGACGAAGCCTTTCTCGACTTGACCGGCACCGAGCGGCTGCACGGCATGCGGCCTCCGAAAGTGCTGGCGCGCTTTGCGCGCGACATCGAGCGCGCGCTCGGCATCACCGTCTCCATCGGCCTGTCGGCCAACAAGTTTCTCGCCAAGATCGCCTCCGATCTCGAGAAGCCGCGCGGCTTCGCGGTGCTCGGGTCAAGCGAGGCGGCGACATTCCTCGCGCCCCGCCCGGTCGGCTTCATCTATGGCGTCGGCGCGGCCAGCGCCGCCAAGCTCGCCGACGACGGCTACCGCCTGGTCGCCGACCTGCAGCGCGCCGACCAACATGACCTGATGCGCCGCTACGGCGAGGAAGGCGCGCGACTTTGGCGGCTCGCACGCGGCATCGACACGCGCAAGGTCGATCCCGCGCGCGAAACCAAGAGCATTTCGGCGGAGACCACCTTTGAGACCGACATCGGCGACTTCCGCCCGCTCGAACAGACGCTGTGGAGGCTCACCGAAAAGGTCTCGTCCCGCCTCAAGGCGCAGGCGCTGGCCGGCTCGACGGTGACGCTCAAGCTCAAAAGCGCCGATTTCAAGCTGCGCACCCGCGCGCAAGCCTTGAGCGCGCCGACGCAGCTCGCCTCCCGCATCTTCGCCGCCGGGCGCGAGCTGTTGCGCCGCGAGGTCGGCCAAACCCGCTTCCGCCTGATTGGCATCGGCGTCTCCAACCTGGAAGACAGCGACGGCAACGATCTCGCCGATCTGCTCGACCGCCGCTCGGCGCAGGCCGAGCACGCGGTTGATGCCCTGCGCGCCAAGTTCGGCAAAGCTGCGGTGATCAAAGGCCTGGCGCTGGAGGATGAGTAGCGCGCGCTTATGAAAGAGCCGGTATGGACGCGCAGGCGAATGTCGCGGCCGCACGAATTAAGAGCGCCGCCCGCCCTTCGTGAGAAACGCAGTCATGACAGGCGCGGTGCACCGGGCCGTGACCGCGCACCATTCAGTGGTGAGAGGAATCGCGGCCGCCGCAATCTCCAGCGACTCGTCAGAGACCTCGTCGCTGAAGATTTCTTCTTCGATCCGGTCGCGTCTGCTGGCCGTGTCGTCGCTCATGGCATGCCTGCTGTCGTATCGTTAATCATACGTGTCTTTGTGGCTTGTTTTTGGCTTTGTGAGGAACCTTCGGTAGCGGCGCAGGCGGCACCGGTATCGAGCCACCTGAAAAGGTGCATCGTTCCTTGATGCGAGCCTTTTTGCTTGCGCATCATGCCGTCCGGCCGCGCCGCCGCGGCAAGGCCGCCGAAGGAAGCGGCTCTTTGGAATATTTTCAAAAAGGAATTGACAACGCGGTCCAAGCCGCGAGCGCTCCGGCCCGCCCACGCCGCGGGTCGCCAATCGGCGGTTTGACGCCCTGCCGAAAGGCGAGGCGTCTGAAAATGGAAGCCCACCGGGGGCCTTGCGGAGCAAACCTTCAAACACCGCGCGCGGGACTGGCGGACTTGCGGAATTTTACCCTCCGAGGCGCCGCTAGGCGCGAAGGAGGGCGACAAGTCGCGGCGAGGCGTCGAGGCCCGCGGGTCCGTTCGGACCCGAGAGCGTTCCGCGCGCCCTCGGCGTTCTTTGCGAGG
>JARRNI010000568.1:0-3411 GCA_037385125.1 Pseudolabrys sp. | reverse complement strand
TTACCTTGTTCGTGTGAGCCTAACTCGGATCAATGTCTGCCCCAATAGAAAATGAGCCAAAGACGCCGTGAGCTGAGACCGAGCTCGCGGTACGAGTCGTCCGGCACTTCCATCAAGCTGCCCGCGCCCGCCTCAATGCGCGCCAAGTGCGTTGCGGTCTCCGGCAGCACGCGCTCCATGAAAAAGCGGGCGGTAACGCGGCTGGTACCCGGCGGCATCGCGGGTGACGGCCGGCTGCCAAGCGCGTCAGCCTGGACAAAATCTCAAGCGGATATGGAAAGCGTATCAAGCAACGGTCAAAGCTTTTCGGCCGTTTTTGTCTAAGCTTTTCACAAGGGTCGGGGCGCCAACTGACGGTAACGTCTGCTTCGAGGAGACATGGTGCAATGAATCTCGAAAGCGTCGCCAGCTTTACTCAAAATCTCCGCGGCCCTGTTATCGGGCAAGACCATCCCGACTATGACGAGGCGCGCCAGCTCTACAATGCGATGATCGACAAGCGGCCGCGGCTGATAGCGTGTTGCAGCGACGTCGCCGATGTCATCGCGGCGGTCAATTTCGGGCGCGACAACGGCCTGACGATGGCCGTTCGCGGCGGCGGTCACAACGGGCCGGGGCTCGGCAGCGTCGATGACGGACTTGTCATCGACCTGTCGGCGATGCGCGGCGTGCGGGTCGACCCGGCGAAACGGACGGTCAGGGTCGGCGGCGGCTGCGTGACCGGCGACGTCGACCACGCCACCCACGCCTTCGGCTAGGCCGTGCCGTTCGGGGTCATCTCGACCACCGGTGTTGGCGGCCTGACCTTGAGCGGCGGTCATGGTTATCTCAGCCGCCAGTATGGCTTGGCCGTCGACAATTTGCTTGAAGCTGACGTGGTGCTGCCCGACGGCCGCTTCGTTACCGCGTCGGAAACGGAAAATCCCGACCTGTTCTGGGCGCTGCGCGGTGGCGGCGGAAATTTCGGCGTCGTGACCAGCTTTATGTTCCACACCCACCCGGCGAGCCTTGTCTATGGCGGACCGATAATTTTCGACCTTGCGGATGCCGGTGCAGTGATGCGCTGGTTTCGCGAGTTCCAGCCGAGCGCACCCGACGAGTTCTACATGTTCCTCGGCTTGCAAACGGTGCCGCCCGGCGATCCTTTCCCGAAGGAGCACTGGGCGAAACGGATGTGCGCGCTGGTCGTGTGCCACAATGGCGATATCGCGGAAGCCGAGAAAGCCGTGAACGCAGCGCGCGCCGCACTGCCGAAACCGATCATCGACTGGGCGCAGCCGATGCCCTACCCCGTGCTGCAGACGATCTTCGATCCGCTCCTGCCGAAAGGCCTGCAATGGTACTGGAAGGGCGACTTCGTGAAGAATTTGCCGGATGCCGCCATCGACGCTCACCTTGCGCACGCCGCCAAAATGCCGATTCCGCTCTCGGGCATGCATCTCTACCCGATCGACGGCGCCGTCCACCGGCGCAAGAAGGATGCGACCGCCTGGGGCTACCGTGACGCGAACTGGTCGATGGTTATTTTCGGGGTCGATCCCGATCCGGCCAACGCCCCGACCTTGAAGCAATGGGCGCGCGCCTATTGGGAAGCGGTTCATCCCTTCAATCTCGACGGCGCCTACGCGAACTTCATGATGGACGACGAAGGCGAGGCGCGGGTCAAGGCGGCCTATGGCGACAATTACGGCCGCCTCGCTTCCGTGAAAAAGAAATACGATCCCAAAAACCTGTTCAGGGTGAACCAGAATATCCGGCCGGCGTCCTGACGCGGCGCTGACGTCGACCGGATTGTCGAATCCGTGACCAAACAGAGGCTCTAACACACCTCGTCCGGCACTTCCATCAGGCTGCCCGCGCCGGCCTGGATGCGCGCGAGGTGCGCCGCGGTCTCCGGCAGCATGCGCTCCATGAAGAAGCGGGCGGTGACGAGCTTGGCGCCCGTGCTCGAGCCCGCGCCGTCCGCCTGCTTGGCCAGCGCGGCTTCCGCGATGCGCGCCCACATGTAGCCGAGCGCCACCAGGCCGAACAAATGCATGAAATCGTGCGAGCCGGCGCCGGCATTGTCCGGCTTGGCAAGCGCGTTCTGCATGAACCACATGGCGGCCTGCTGCAGGTGGCCGGCGGCGGTGCCGAGCGGCGCGAGATAAGGCTTCATCGTCTCGTCCGCGCTCTTGTCCTTGATGTAGCCCTGCACCTCGCCGAGGAAGGCCATGATGGCGCGGCCGCCGTCCTTGCCGAGCTTGCGCCCGACCAGGTCCAAAGCCTGGATGCCGTTGGCGCCCTCGTAGATCATGGCGATGCGCGCGTCGCGCACGAACTGCTCCATGCCGTGCTCGGCGATGTAGCCGTGGCCGCCGAACACCTGCTGCGCCATCACCGTGTTGGCGAAGCCCTGGTCGGTGAGCACGCCTTTGATCACCGGCGTCAGCAGGCCCATGTGGTCGTCGGCGGCCTGGCGCGCCTTGGCGTCTTCGGAGCGGCGCGCGACGTCGCCCTGCAATGCGGTCCATACGACCAGCGCGCGCGCCGCCTCATTGAAGGCGCGCATGGTCATCAGCGCGCGCCGCACGTCCGGATGCACGATGATCGGATCGGCCGGCTTGTCGGGATATTTCACGCCCGAGATGGAACGGCCCTGTAAGCGCTCCTTCGCATAAGTGACCGCGTTCTGATAGGCGACCTCGGATTGCGACAGCCCCTGCACGCCGACGCCGAGCCGTGCCTCGTTCATCATGGTGAACATGGCCGCGAGCCCGCGGTTCTCCTCGCCCACCAGCCAGCCGACCGCGCCGTCATAGTTCATCAGGCAGGTGGCGTTGCCGTGGATGCCCATCTTCTCTTCGATCGAGCCGCACGTGACGGCGTTGCGTGTCCCCAGCGCGCCGTCGTCGCCGACCATGATCTTGGGCACCACGAACAGCGAGATTCCTTTCGTGCCGGCGGGCGCGCTCTCAATGCGCGCCAGCACCAGATGGATGATGTTCTCGGCCAGGTCGTGCTCGCCGGCGGAGATGAAGATCTTGGTGCCGGTGATCTTGTAAGAGCCGTCGTCTTGGCGGACCGCCTTGGTTCGCAGGAGCCCGAGGTCGGTGCCGCAATGGGGCTCGGTCAGGTTCATGGTGCCGGTCCAGGCGCCCTCGACCATCTTCGGCAGATACTTGGCTTTCAGCTCGGGCGTGGCGTGGGTGAGCAACGCGGCGATGGCGCCTTGCGTCAGCGCCGGATACATGGCGAAGGCCATGTTGGCGGCGCAGAGCATTTCATTGACCAGCACGGTCATGGTGCCGGACAATCCCTGGCCGCCGAACTCCTCCGGCGCCGAAATGCCGACCCAGCCGCCCTCGGTGAGCTGCCTATAGGCGTCCTTGAAGCCGGTGGGCGTGGTGACGCTGCCGTCGTCGCGGCGCG
>JARRNI010000567.1:0-3413 GCA_037385125.1 Pseudolabrys sp. | reverse complement strand
CGCCGCCGCCGCCGACGGCAGCCGCGACGTGGTGCTGTTTGCCGATACCTTCAACCGCTATTTCGAGCGCGAGAATCTCGACGCGGCTTTGCGCGTGCTGGTGGCCGGCGGCTACCGCGCGCATGCGCTGCTGCCGAGCGACGGCGATGCGCGCCCGCTCTGCTGCGGCCGCACTTTCCTTTCGGTCGGCCAGGTCGATGAGGCGAAGCGCGAGATGGAGCGCACGCTGGCCGCGCTCGCGCCATACGTCGCGCGCGGCGTGCCGGTGATCGGCCTGGAGCCGAGCTGCCTGTTCACCTTCCGCGACGAACTGCCGGCGCTCTTCAAGAGCGAGACGGTCGACAAACTCGCCGGCGACGCGCTGCTGCTGGAGGAATTCCTCGCACGCGAGCAGGCGGCCGGCCGCCTGCACTTGCCGCTGGCGCCGCTGCCGCGCAAGGCGCTCCTGCACGGCCATTGCCACCAGAAGGCCTTCGACGCCATGGGCGCGGTGGAAAGCGTGCTGAGAATGATCCCGCGCCTGGAGGTGGAGTCGGTGGAGTCGACCTGCTGCGGCATGGCAGGCTCGTTCGGCTACGATGCCGAGACCATCGATGTCTCTTTCAAGATGGGCGAGCTGTCATTGCTGCCCGCGGTACGCAATGCTGCGCCCGACGCGCTGATCGTCGCCGACGGCACGTCATGCCGCCACCAGATCCACGACGGCGCCGACCGCCAGGCGCTGCATGTGGCAAGGGTGCTTGTGATGAGTTTGCAGGCAGGGGGGTGACAATTGCGGCAGGCCTATAGCCCGGGCTGAGCGGTGGCGACGCCCGGGGTGTTTGCCGCTTTACCTGATTCCCCAGATCTCACTTTCGCTCGATCCGGGCTGCGACGCTTTACGCAACCAGCGACCGAACAGCATCGTTCCTTGTCGAGTCGTCGCTCCTCGGCGCGGCAGGCAGCGCCGCCTCCGTCTCGAACCGATGGCCGCAGGCCGTGCAGGACCAGAAATTGTACACCACCTGTTCCTCGCTGAAGGGCTCCGACCAGTCCGGCGCCGGCAGAAGAACGCCGCAATTGCTGCAGGTCGCGCCCTGGACCGGGCCACGCAGTTTTGCGACCGGCGTCATGGTAAGTTTCTCCTTATTCTTCATCGTCCAGACCCGTTTCAGGCTCTCCGCCTTAAATTTCGTGCAAGATGCATGCCGCAACTTTCGGCAAAATTCACGCGGCCGTCTCGCAGGCCGTAGCCGCCAGCGCCGCCGGCCCGGAAGCGAGTTGCGGCGCGCGCCCTGGCCGGGCAAAACCGGCGCCCCATGACGGACCTTGCGACCAACCGCCGGCAGCGGCTGACCGGCATCGCCTTGATGTGCGCGGCGGTGGCGCTGTTCGCCTGCCTCGACACGACGGCGAAATACCTCAACCTCCATATGGCGGCGCTGCAGATCGTGTGGGCGCGCTACACCAGCGCCTTCCTGCTGACCCTCATCGTCTCCAATCCGGTCACCAAGCCGGACCTCACGCGCACCGGCAGCCTGCGCCTGCAGCTCGTGCGCTCGCTGCTGCTGGTGTCGTCGACCGCGCTCAACTTCCTGGCGCTGCGCTACATGCAGCTTGCCGCCGTCTTGTCGATCATCTTCACCTTTCCCTTCATCGTGGCGATCGTCTCCGGGCCGCTGCTCGGGGAATGGATCGGCTGGCGGCGCTGGTGCGCAATCATGTTCGGCTTCGGCGGCGTGCTGCTGATCACCCGGCCCGGCTCCGGCAGTATGCAGCCGGCGGCGCTGTTCTCGCTCGCCGCCACCACCTGCTACGGCTTCTATGCGGTGATCACCCGCATCGTCTCGCGCACCGATTCCAACCAGACCTCTTTGTTCTACGGCAATATGATCGGCGCGCTGGTGATGCTGCCGGTGCTGCCCTTCGTCTGGCAGGCGCCGTCCGGCTGGGGCATCGCCGGGCTGATGCTGGCGACCGGCGTGTTCGGCAGCCTCGGCCATTTCTGCCTGATCTCCGGCCACAAGCTGGCGCCGGCCTCGGTGCTGTCGCCCTTCATCTACACCCAGCTCATCTGGGTGACGATCCTCGGCTACCTGGTCTTCGACGCCCTGCCCAATGCCTGGACCTTGGGCGGCGCCGCCATGGTCGTCAGCTCCGGCCTTTATCTGCTGTACCGCGAGCGCAAGCTGGGCAAGGACACCGCCAGCGAGGCCGCGCTTGAGGGGCCGTTGGAATAGCGCCCACCGCGCAAGGCTCGCTAACGCTCGCGCCCCGGAATGGCGGTTGCTAGCCTCTATTCATCGGCGCTAAGTTCCCGCCCGACAACGATAAGACCGCCCCTCGAGGAACCCCATGGCCACAGCGAAGCAGCGGGCGTCCGCGTCCGGCGCCGGCTTGAACGACGACATCGGCGAGGAAAAGCGCCTGGCCATGTATCGCACCCAGGTGACGATCCGTGAGGCCGAGCAGCGCGCCTTCGATCTGTTCCTGCAGAACCTGGTCAAGGGCACCAGCCATCTCTCGCTCGGCCAGGAGGCGGTGGCGGCGGGCTTCGCCGGCGCCATGCGGCCGGGCGATCTCTCGTTCTGCACCTATCGCGGCCACGCCCATACGCTCGCGCGCGGCGTCAGCGTTGAGAAGGTGCTGGGCGAACTGATGCAGCGCGACAACGGCCTGATGCGCGGCAAGGGCGGCTCAATGCATCTGACCTCCGCCGAGCACGGCGTCATGGGCTCCTACGCCATCATCGGCGCGCATCTTCCCATAGCATGTGGCGCCGCCTGGCGCGCGCAGTATAAGGGCGACAAGGACGTCTCGGTCTGCTTCTTCGGCGATGGCACCACCAATATCGGCGCCTTCCACGAGGCGCTGAATTTCGCGTCGGTGTGGAAGTTGCCGGTGACCTTCGTGTGCGAAAATAATCTCTACATGGAATACACGCCGATCGCCGACGTGACGGCGGTGCCCAATCCGGCCGCCGACCGCGCCGCGTCCTACGGCCTCGAGCGCATCGTCATCGACGGCAACGATGCCGACGTGGTCTACCGCACGGCGCAGGCCGCTTATGAGAAGGCGCGGGCGGGTGAGGGGCCGTCACTGATCGAGTGCCTGACCTATCGCCACAGCGGCCATTCGCGCGCCGACCCGGCCAAGTACCGCCCCGAGGGCGAGCTCGACCGCTGGAAGCAGCGCGATCCGATCAAGATCTACAAGGAGCGGCTGCTGCAGTTCGGCGTGAAGGAAAAGTTGATCAGCGACATCGACACGCAAGTGCGCAAGGTGGTCGACGACGCCACCGAGGCCTGCAAGGCGGCGCCCACGCCGCCGGTCGATATCATGACCACCGACGTCTACGCCGACGGCGGCTGGGCATGGCGCAATTGAATTGGAGAAACTGACATGCCGGAGATGACCTATCGCGACGCGGTCAT
>JARRNI010000566.1:0-3414 GCA_037385125.1 Pseudolabrys sp. | reverse complement strand
ACCATGAGCCACGAGCTGCGCACGCCGCTCAACGCCATCATCGGCTTCTCGGAAATGCTCACCAACGAGCAGCTTGTGCTCGATGAAACCCGCAAGCTGGAATACGCCAAGCTGATCAACGATTCCGGCCGGCATCTCCTTTCGGTGGTGAATGGCATTCTCGACATGTCGAAGATGGAGACCGGCAATTTCGCGATCGCGCTGGAGCCGTTCGCGCCGGCCGCTGCCGTTTCGAGCTGCTGCGATATCTTGGCGCTCAAGGCGCAGGAGGCCGGCGTCGCGCTCAATCTCCGCGTCGCCGGCGGCCTGCCCGAGTTGGTGGCCGACCGGCGCGCCTTCAACCAGATCCTGATCAATCTCGTGTCCAATGCCATCAAGTTCACCCCGCGCGGCGGCAAGGTCTCGGTCGGCGCGCGCTGCGACGGCGGCTATCTCGCCGTCGCGGTGGAGGACACCGGCATCGGCATCGGCGCCGACGACCTGCCGCGGCTGGGCGAGGCCTTCTTCCAGGCGCGCGGCTCCTACGACCGCAAGCACGACGGCACGGGGCTCGGCCTGTCCATCGTCAAGGGCCTGGTGCGTCTGCACCGCGGCGACATGGATATCGTCAGTCGGCTGGGCGAGGGCACCCGCGTCACCGTGCGGCTGCCGCTCGAGGGCGACGGCAAGGACCCGGTCAGGCTGGTAGGCGAGCGCGCGAGCCAATTCGCTGCCGTCGCCAAGAAACAAGAAACGCAAGAACAGGTGAGCAAAAGTGCCTAAGCGTCGACGCAACGATTCGCAAACCGAGCTGGCGCGCGGCCTGGTCGCCGCCACCATCGCGCGCTATCCGCGCGAGTTCGTCGGCATGCTGATGGCGGCGGCGGCGACAGTGACGATTTTCGTCAACGCGCTGTTCCTGCAGAGCGGTCCGCACCCGGCGCCGATCTTTGCGACGCGCCCGTTCGTGAGCCACCCCTTCGCGAAGCGGCATCCGGCCGTGGTGCTGCCGCGCCCGCAGCCGGCAGATCGTGCGGACTTGCCGAGCGGCGAGGAAAGTGCGCGCAGCCAGGCGCAGACCATCATGGCGATCCAGCGCGCGCTCGCCGCCCGCGGGTTTTATCAGGGCGCGGTCGACGGTATCTGGGGTAACCACACCGACGCGGCCGCGCGCGCCTTCATCAAGGCGACCGGACTGAAGATCGATGCAACGCCGGGAGAAAGCTTTCTGCGCGCGATCAAGGGATCGCAGGCCGATGCGCCGCACGCCGCCGCCGAGCCGGCCGTCAAGCCGGCCGCAAAGCCGGCCACGAAGGATCCGATCGCGGCCTTGATCGGCCCGTCCAAACGGGTGCTCGCGGTCCAGCACGCGCTCGCCGATTTCGGCTACGGCCAGATCAAGCCGACCGGCGTCAACGACGGCCAGACGCGGGCGGCGATCGAGAAGTTCGAGCGCGAGCGCCATCTGTCGGTGGACGGCAAGATCAGCGGCCGCTTTTTGCACGAGTTGGCGGCGATGACGGGGCGGTCGCTGGAACAATAGCGTGCGCACGATCCCGAAAAGCGGGACCTGTTTTCGGAAAGGATCATGCGCATGCAAAATGTCAGGGGCCCCGCCGTGATTCGATTTATAAGGATTAGGCTTGAGGGCCCGCTCCCGTGTAATCATAAGCAATGCGGTTGAAATCCGGCATCTGGGTCGCGGCCTATCTGCGCCGCGCCCAAATCGAAGGCGCGTTCGCGGTGGTGCGCCGGCGCGGGGCGGACGAAGCCGGCGCCGTGTTCATCCTGGTCAACCGGCTGGACGGCACCGCCAGCCTCTACGGGCCGGCGCCGCAGAGCGCCTTCGACGAGGCGCAGCCCTCCGACCGCATGTTCACCGTGGTGCTGGGCGGGCCTGAGCCGGTGCCGGAAGCCGAGATCGAGGCGCGGCTTCAGCGCGAGATCCGCTTCGACCCCGATGTCTGGATCGTCGAGATCGAGGACCGCGCCGGCCGGCATTTCCTCGACCGCGCGCTGGTGGCGGCGCCTTAGCGCATGATCCCGGAAAGTGGGGACCGGTTTTCGGAAAAGATCAAGCGCATGCAAAATGTGAAGGGGCGACATGATTCAACCTAAAGCGATTTTGCTCTAATGGCCGTTGGAGCGCGAGCGCGCCGGCGGCAGCGAGCGCCCGCGCGAGCTGCGATGCTCGGCCGGGGTCGACGCCGCACGCGCGCTCCGGCGCTCGTCATCGTAGTGCAGCGGCGCGTGGGCCGGCTTGGCGGCGGGTTTGGTGTCTGCTTGCCGCCAGATCGACAGCATGCGCAGGGCCGCGCCCGGTGTGATCTCGTCGAATAGGCGGGCGAGCCCGTGCACGCGCGCGATCGACTGCCCGACCGCCGGATCGAGGAACAGGAGAATGCGCTGGAGCACCGCGGGCGCCATGCCGAGCACCTTGGCGGCGACCACGATCGGCTCGCCGGACGGGTCGCGCACGATGCGCTCGGCGAGCCGCGGCGAGACGCCGAGCGCGCGCGCCAGCAGGCGGCCGACTTCGCTGGCGTTGCGTTGCAGGGCGGCGGTCTCGAGGCGGCGCGCGGTGTCGTCGGCGGCCGGCGGCCGGCCCGTCGTGGGAGCAACAACGTCCAGATTGGTCAGGATCAGGCGCCGCTCCTCGGGGTTCGCCGTGAAGAACAGCGCGGCGAGATCGGGCTGCGCGGGCTCCGCTGCGGGCGCGGGTTTCGTTGCCGTGCCGGCCATGCCGAGGGCGCGCAGGATCGCGGCCGGCGCCGCCGGATAACCCGCAAGCCGCCCCGCCACCGTCGAGCGCGTCGGCTCGTCGACCGCTTCGATGAGGCGGCTGGCCAGTTCGGCGTATTGGGCTTCCTCTTCGGCGGTGTGGACCGGCTTCTGCACGTAGAGATCGGTCAGAACGCGCAGCAGCGTCGGACGGATGTCGACGCCGTCCCGGCACGCTAGGTCGAACAGACCGTCGAGGGTGGGATAGGCGGAGGACTTGGACGCGAAAGACTTGGGCATGCCCGCTGACGCTTCACAACTGGAACAATGCCGCACATTAGCCCGCCCTCGTTAGCGGAGCGTTAACCTTGGGACCCCTTAATTACCCTTAAAGGCGCCGATCCGGCGGGCTGTTCGCCGGGCGGAAGGGGGTCCTGCGATGGGTGAAGTGATCCAGTTTCCCGGCGAGGCCGGTGGGCGCGGCAGGTATGTCGATGCCAATTCCGAGCCGGCAACCGTGATCATCCTGCCGGTGATCCGCATCGAGCGCGAAACGGACGGCTCCGACGGGCTTGAACCGAAACGCGGCAACGGCCGCCGTCGCGGCCGTCGCATGGGGCGCTGACGGCTTCGTAAGTCCTCGATGCAGAATTCAACGCCGCCTTCGACGCTGACGCGGCATTGGCGCCGGCGCCTTTTCGCCTTGGCGGCGCT
>JARRNI010000565.1:0-3417 GCA_037385125.1 Pseudolabrys sp. | reverse complement strand
GGTCAGGTGGCCGTAGCTGTCGTTGAACTTCTTGAAGTGGTCGATGTCGGTCATCATGAGCGACAGCGCTTCCTTGCGGGCGCGGGCCTCGGCGATGGCCTCCTCCAGCACGCTGTCGAAGGATTTGCGGTTGGCGAGCTGGGTGAGCGGATCGGTCAGGCTCTCGTTGCGCACCGCTTCCAGATTGGTCTGCAGCTCGCTGATCTCCTGTTTGGAGGCATTGAGCCGCTCCTCCAGCTTCTGGTTGGAGACCTCCATCTCTTTGGCGGTATGCACCAGGCCCTCGACGATGGCGCGCAGCCCCTCGCGGTCCTTGGAGCGGCCGAGCCGCTCGGACATGTCGGCCAGGCTTTCGGTGTAACTGTTGGCGGAGCCGGCGGCGGCGTCGATCATCGCCATTACCTGCTCGATCTCGCCCTTCACCTGGCTGCCGACATTGTCGATGCGCTCGGACAGGCGCACCGGCGACAGGAAGCCCTCGTAGATCTGATCGAGATCGGCCTCGGTTAGGGTGCCGTGTTCCTTCAGGGTCTCGTTGATCTTTTGATTGAGCGAGGGCTGGTAGCCGGTGGCGTAGGCGTACCAGATCTCGTAATTGCGCGGGGTGGCCGGCTGGCGCAGCGCCTTGATCTGGCCGAGCGCAATCTCGGCGAACGCCATGGTGCGTTCGTGTTCGTCAGCCTGCGCCGCCATCGACCAACCCCCGTACGCGCGGCGCCGCCGCGACCGCGCCTCCTGCACGAGGGGGACGGTATTCGAGGGAGATGAATCACCGGTAAATCGGCGTGCAATACACGCAACTTTATGTTGCATCGCGCACGAGGAAAAACAGCGGGAGATCAGGCCTTAAGGGGTACCGGCCGGAGCAGGAAGGCGGGCAGGTGGCTCGCCTCGGCGGGCTCGTCAGGTTGTGGCCGCTGCGTCCGCGGGCGCACCTGATCGCCGGCGCGCACCGGCTCGGGCGTGCCGCGGCGCTGCTGCGAGGAGCGGCCGCCACGGCCGCGGCTGCGCGAACGGTTGCCGCTGCTGCGAGCAGGGCGCTCCCCGTCGCTCGCCTGCGGAGCGAGTGCCGCCGGCTCACCGTCCGTCCAGGGGATCGACTGGCCGATCAGTTTCTCGATGGCGCCGACCGCCTTGCGGTCGATCGGGGCGACGATGGTGATGGCAGTGCCGCTCTTGCCGGCGCGGCCGGTGCGGCCGATGCGGTGGACGTAGTCGTCGGCGTGGTGCGGCACGTCGAAATTGAGCACGTGGCTGACTTCCGGGATGTCGAGGCCGCGGGCGGCGACGTCGGAGGCGACCAAGAGTTTCGCCTCGCCCTTTCGGAAGGCATCGAGCGCGGCCATGCGGGCCGGCTGGTCCATGTCGCCGTGCAGGGCGACGGCGTCGAACTTGTGCCGCCGCAGCGAGCGATGCAGCTGCGCCACTTCGCGCTTGCGGTTGCAGAAGATGATGGCGTTCTTGAAGTCCTCCGCCGAGCGGATCAGCCGGCGCAGGGTCTCGCGCTTCTCGTGCGGATCGCGGCCGGTGGCCACGAGCTGCTGATCGATGGTGACGGCGGCGGTGGCGGGCTTACTGACTTCCACGCGCACCGGATTGTGCAAGAAGGTATCGGCGATGCGCTGGATCTCCGACGGCATGGTGGCGGTAAAGAACAGCGTCTGCCGCGTGAACGGCACCAGCTTGCCGATGCGCTCGATGTCGGGGATGAAGCCCATGTCGAGCATGCGGTCGGCTTCGTCGATGATCAGCAATTCGCAGCCCGACAAGAGAAGGCGCCCGCGCTCGAAATGGTCGAGCAGGCGCCCGGGGGTGGCAATCAGCACGTCGACGCCGCGCAACAGCTTGGCGTCCTGGTCGTCGAACGACACGCCGCCGATGATCAGCGCCACGTTGAGCTTGTGGTTCTTGCCGTATTTCTCGAAATGGTCGGCGACCTGGGCGGCCAGTTCGCGCGTTGGCTCGAGGATGAGCGTGCGCGGCATGCGCGCCCGCGCGCGGCCCTGCTCCAGCATGGTCAGCATGGGCAGCACGAAGGCGGCGGTCTTGCCGGTGCCGGTCTGCGCGATGCCGAGCACGTCGCGTCGCTGCAGCACGTGCGGGATCGCCTGTTCCTGGATGGGGGTGGGGGTCTTGTAGCCGGCCGCCTCGACGGCGGCGAGAACCTTGTCGGAGAGTCCGAGATGGGAAAAGGACATATAGCCTCAAAGCGGGGGCATCCCCGGACCGCGCCGGACGAGAAAACCAGTTGCGTTGCGCGGGGGATGGCCGAATCTTCGTTCGAACCGGTTGCGTGGAACATGGGGGCTGAGGCTCGCAAAGTCAATGCTTCGCCCCTGCAACAAGTCGTATAAATTCTTAAGGTTTTCGCCCTTAACCCGGGTTCCCGGAGCGATCGGGCAGCGCGCGGGGGCTTCGTCGGAGGGTCGCAATGGCTAAAAGCTTGCCGCTCGGTCTGGTTCCCGGCCTGCTGTGCAGCGCTCGGCTCTACACGCCGCAATTGACCGCGCTCTGGCCGTTCGGACAGGTCGCGGTCGCAGATCACCGGCGGCAGGATCACATCGCGGCGGTCGCCGATCATATCTTGCGCGAGGCACCGCCGCGCTTCGCGCTGGCCGGGCTCTCCTTTGGCGGCTATCTCGCCTTCGAAATGATGCGGCAGGCGCCCGAGCGCATTGGCAAGCTGGCGCTGCTCGACACCTCGCCGCGTCCGGACACGCCGGAGCAGACCGCGGCGCGCTACGCGTTTATCAGTATGACGGAGGAGGGCCGCTTTGCCGACGTAGTGGAGACGCTGACGCCGCGCTTCGTGCACGCCAACCGGCGCAGCGATGGCGCGCTCATGGGCACCGTGCATGCCATGGCCGCCGATACCGGGCCGGAAGCCTTCGTGCGCCAGGAGAAGGCGATCATCTCGCGGCCCGATTCGCGGCCGCTGCTCGGCAGCATCCGGTGTCCGACGCTGGTGCTAGTCGGCGACGGCGACGAGTTGACCACGCCGGAGATCGCGCGCGAGATCGCCGGCGGCGTTGCCGGCGCCAACCTGGTCGTCGTGCCGAATTGCGGGCACCTGTCCACTATCGAGCGGCCGGAGCCGGTAAACGCGGCCTTGGCCGAATGGCTGGAAGCGTGACGTGCGTAAGGCCGGCGACGCTGTCGGTGTGATCGCGCCGCGGCAGAAATTGTGCCAGCCTTTCCGGGCTTCGTCCCTTGGCCGGCTGCTGCGCCTGATGCCTATGGGGAGCGCAAAGCCACGAAAAAATCCCGGGAGGATGGCTCAATGCGCACGCAAGTCGGCATCGTGGGAGCCGGGCCGGCCGGCCTGATGCTCTCGCATCTGCTCCATCTTGCCGGCATCGATTCCATCATCGTCGAGAACCGCAGCCGCGAATATTGCGAGAACCGCGTGCGCGCCGG
>JARRNI010000564.1:0-3423 GCA_037385125.1 Pseudolabrys sp. | reverse complement strand
GAGATGGTGCCTAGATTTGAATATGTAATCGAGAATGCCGACGGGGCGGCCATTGAAATCAGCACCGCCATCGGCAGCGAACCTGCCGTCGCATCGAGCGTGATCGACCCACACTTCATCTTACCAAGCGGATAACCGATTGCGAGCGAGAGCAGGATGAAGTCCCGCGGCTGATGGCCCAAAAAAGGCGAAGGCACCCTTTCAGCCCGGTTTCAGCGACCGGCTCGAAGAACTCGAAAACGTTGCCGACAGCGTGCCCGCCTTGCTGCGCGGTCGTCTGCACCAGCGCAACGCCGCCCCTCATCGCGAAAACCACTTCCGTGAGGGTCGCACCTCGTGGCCCGATCGCGGCGAGCCTTTGCGAGCCCAGAAGTCTCAACCGCCTCCCTGTCTGTCAGAGGTTCGAGCTGACGATACCACTTAGCAATGGTGAAATTCAACACCGTGAAAGGGTTGGGCGCAACCGAGTTGCCAGGTGATCGGCTGAAGCCGACCGACCAGGAAAAGGTTACAAAACGCCGTTGACGGACGGGCCGGTTTGCGAATACGAGAGTATCTTTGAAGGTCTGGCAGCAGGCGCAAGCTTCGTAAATGCGGCGCCAAACGTGGAATCCTGGTCCACCACCAGATGCTTGCCATCGCTTTCCAGCGAAGTCGTTCGGTTTCATGCGAATGGTGTCGCTTCAACCGCGATTGGGGGCGCCCGAAAATATGAGTCGGGATTTTATTCGTTTTCTGCGACGTTTCGGCGAGATTGTTCACTACGTGCGCGGCGTTCTGCTTGTCATGTTGCTCCTGCTGTCGACCTGTGCGGTCGTCTTCGTTCTCGCTGACGGCATGCCGCTCGGCAAGTCAGTATACCTAACCTTCATCACGGCCCTGACCATCGGTTACGGTGACATTGTCCCAACGACGGTCGCCGGTCGCGTGACTAGTGTCGTCGGCGGTATCATCGGTGTGATCTTCATCGGCCTCACCGTTGCGATTGCAACGCGCGCCTTGGCCCAGTCCTACGAAGAAAAACAGCGTGAGGAAGGGCGCCCACCGTCGACTTAGCGGCGGGCTTTGCCTCGATTGCCGCTCGAGCGGGGGTCCATTATCGCCTTACACGGCGGTACCAATTGCAGCTTCCTGATGACTCTCGAACAACGCCGGGCGACCGTGCGGGTGATTGGCCGACCGCGACTGTTAGTTTTAGCAATGCCGTCATCGTCGCGGTATCTTGATTCCAAGCGCCCGCTCGGCTGATGACATGACGGTGGCGCTGGGGGTTCTTCTGGCAGAATGCCTTCACCTTCTTGGCCGCGCGCAAGTATCTGTTCAGGTAAACGACCGTGTGGCGACGGGTCCCATTATAGTAGCCGCCCATCCAGTATACAAAGGTCAAGAATTCTTCATAATTGGCCTCGGTCAATTCACCGCAGGTTACCTTGGCCATATCAACCGCCATTTTTTCCCGAGCAGTCGCATATAGCGCGCTCATCATGAATCCTGTTGCGACAATTACTAATGCGAACCTTGACACGACTCATCTCCACACACTGGTCCTGATCGACCCACATTGAGTGGTCCAAGTGCAATGTTAACTTAGTGGTGGTAGTTGCGCCAGCGTGGCTGTTCGGTTTGGGACAGCCAGTTACGCGGCGACGGCGGGCACGAAGGCCTCCGCTGGGGACAGTCTGGATCAGACCGATCGTAGAAATCTCCGGAATGATAAAGTCGCTCGTTAAGAAGCCGATTTGAGCGCCGATTGGGCTGTAAGGGTGTGTCGCAGTACGGTCACAATCATGCACAGCAAAGCCCTCACCCAGGCGAGGACGACGCGGAGGTTGTGACCGACTGCGCTGAGGATGACCTTGGCGTCATCGCCGGCAAAACCCTCGAGGTGGCAGCGGCCGAGATGACCATCGGTCTTCGGGTGACCGATCACGGCCTCGATCGCGGACCGGCGGCATAGCTCGCGCTTGATGATGCCGAACACGCCGTGCCAAGCCGCGATTTCATTTCGATGCCAGCCTTCGCCGAAGTTAGGGCAGCAATGCTTGCCTACAACGCCGCGATTTACGTTAACTTTGGGCATTGCTGGATTTTCTCCATGGAGAAGAGAAAATCCCACGCGATGGTCCAGATCAAGATCAGAAGTTCCGGCTCCTCCACGCGGCCCCATCTGAGGGAGCTGGCCCGTGTTGTACTGATATATTTAGGAATCGTCGGGACGTTTGCAGTCGCCAGTTTATTTGCTTGCGTGATCTGGCTGCTCATTTCGTGACTGGCCGCTCTGATAGAAGACGCTCGGAGGCTTCTATGTTTTGGCGAGCAATTGCGGTGTTGGTCCTGGTTTTTGAAGCATTTGCATTGCTGGTAGTTTCCCCGCGGCCATCATTCAATACTGCGCCGAGCTTCGGCCCCAACAATGCCCCGCCAATCGTGTCCGATACGAACATGGCAGCCCTTCACAGGGAGGCTAAGTCAGCGATGAATGCTTTGCTGGGGACACATTCGCAGAGGTTACAGGACCGAAATTAGGACAATGCGGCCGTGAGCTGGTCTATGCACACCGCGGACCGATCCACTCACATCAAGATCGTGGTGGTAGGGCTCGCCGCTGCACTGTTGATCTCAGTGATTGCTGTCTCCGCGTACAGCCTCAAACGCGGGTCCGGCATCATGACAGCTCGCGCTCCGACTATGATCAAGGCGGGTGGGCCGGTGTTCTTTACCAAGGGGAGCGATCCGGTCATACGCTGATTCGTAGCGGGCATTCTCACCCGCCTGGGCCGTCATGTTCCAAATCAGCTAAGCGGCGCGGCTTTAAAAATTGCTCCGCTCATGCGGGCAACGCGCGCCCGATTCGACATGGCGGTCCACGGCCTCGCACGCGCTAGGCGGTCTTGGGATGACGAGCAGGTGGTATTTCCCATTTTTTCGATAAAATCGTTCTTCCCTCTGTGAGGATGACGGGTTGGGCGATGTTCGCAAGGGCTGTCAAATTAGAAGGCAGCAACACTGTTAGATTCACCAAATCTTGCGTAACATCGATTCTGCCGACCGCAATCGGTCCAAGGACACGCGCGCCATCAAAGGTAGCGCCAAGTGTCATCTTGCCACCGTACTGCCAAGTGTGCGTAGCGCTGCCGGCGGGAAGCCCCAGCGCACACGCGATCTGATTAGCGGACAGGCCTCAACCGGCCATTCGGGTCACCAGTGTTCGCATGCGCTGGGAAGACCGAACCGCCATCTCCTCTCATCCTCGCGCAGACCTCGGCGGGTAAGCGGCTCGATTACTTACGAATGATCAGGCCGTTTGAAGCTTGCTCGCCTCGAAGGCTCGACCATGGGCAAGCACACTCCAGGCGATGCGAGCGAGCTTGTTGGCAAGCGCGATTGCCAGCACATTGCGATGCAACCGTTTCTTGGCAGCTT
>JARRNI010000563.1:0-3440 GCA_037385125.1 Pseudolabrys sp. | reverse complement strand
TTAGGGAAGGATGCGCCCAATGGAAGGGCCATTCAGCGTCACGGGCGTATCGAAGGACAGCCTATGCTTGGTGGGTTGCACCATCAGTACGTCCGGATCTAATTTGCGGTAGGGACAGCGACAAAACAGCCCATCAGGCATCGCAATCACTCGACAGCCGCAGTCCGGGACAGAAATGAAATCCCACGAGTTCATGGCGTTGCGACACCCGAAATGCGCTGAGCGCCCTAACCATCGCTCAATGGTATCAAATGCACGACACTATATTAAGCTCACTTGAGCAGCGCTTGGGGCGCCGTTATGCGCAGCAGCGTCTTGGGATTGAGAAAGACCATGAGGCACAGATTTTCGGCCAAGGTCTGAAAGTTTTGAACCTCGAGAACTGGTGCTCGACTCACTCACTCATTCGCGGCGTGCTTAAGCTGTCGGGGCTGTATTGGCGTGGGCGGCGTAACGCCGCGCGCGTGCAGGTCAAGACCAACGAAGTTCGGTTTGCGAACCTGCCTAAGGCATTTGACGGTTTCACGCTGCTCCAAATCAGTGACTTTCATGCCGACATAAACGACGGCGCGATGAAACGCCTGCGGGAGCTCCTGCCGGACTTGCGTTACGACGTATGCGTCCTGACCGGAGATTACCGCGGCGCCACATTTGGGCCGTTCGATGCCGCGCTCGAAAAGATGCGACCCGTGCTGTCATGCATAAAGCTTCTAGCCTATGGCGTGCTGGGCAATCATGATACCATTCGCATGGTTCCTGACCTGGAGGCGATGGGCATTCGGATGCTGCTCAACGAATGCTGAGCGCGGCGATGATAGCATCTATCTGGCCGGCATCGACGACGCGCATTATTTTCCCGTCGACAATATCGAAAAATCCGCCTCGGGCATTCCGCATGGCGCCTTTTCCATCCTGCTTTCGCATACGCCGGAAATCTACCGGCAGGCAGCGCATGTGGGGTTCAACCTGCTGTTAAGCGGACACACCCATGGCGGCCAAATTTGCCTGCCCGGATCGATCCCGATCACCCTCGACTCTGTTCTACCCAGAAGGCTTGGGTCAGGTGCATGGAAATATCATGAAATGTCCGGATACACCTCCAGGGGCGTCGGCTCGTCGATTGTCCCCGTTCGCCTCAACTGTCTGCCCGAGATTACGCTGCACCGCCTTTGGTGCGCGGAAGCAGCGCCGCTTCAATAGGGTCGGTTGCGCAGGCGAAGCTTGAAGAACAGATTCGAGAGCAGCAATTCGCCGAAGAAAAAAACCAGGCACCCCAACACGATGTCGATCGCCGACAAAGAAAGCGCGGGGCCGGAGGCAAGCAAGGGCAGCAGAGATTCTGGAATTTGATCGAGCCCCGTTGCCCGGCTACTGGGTGGCAAAGACAGGCGCCTCTTGAGGAAGCTCGATAACAGATCACCCGCCATGGCGGTCGCACCGATCAACAGGCCGAGACGCAATTCCAATCCGAGCAGCGGCGCGATCAATGCCGTCGTCGGCAGCGAGACGATAATCCCGCGAATCGTCTTTGATGGCCCGAACAAAGGCCGGCCATCGATAAATCTGACATTGCCGTCGAGCGGCCCCGAAAAGACCGTACCGAAAATGCGCGTGGCAATGATCGGTGAACCGTTTGCTACGGCGACCAAGACCAGCACTTTCCCGACCGCTACGAAATGCATGGCCATCAACTTACGGCAGAACCGCTGGCTTGGGCTATGCAATATACGCTGGGTTATACCGGCCCCGCTTATGCCGGCGCCCGCCCCGGATGCGTGCCGGCCCGCTGCGGCAGCAGCGTCCTTTCCGGCGTCGAAAGCAGATGGTCGCACTTGCGGTACGGGCATTGATCCAGATCAATGTGCAATTTGTGGTTTGGTGCATGCTTTAAAAACTCTAGCGCGCAAGCCTGGATTGAGCCGGAGGGGCCCCAGATGACTCGCGCTAGGATAGGTGGCCCCGCCGCTCGTAGGCGGGGCTTCTTTTTTGTCGAGCGCTATTCAAAACTACCTGCCCACGCCACGAGACAACAGGAGGCTAGGGCGAGGCCTCTCGTTCTTTGCGATGCGGCTTATCGGTATACGAAAATTGCAAAGCTGACTCGCATAAACGCATTGCTGGGTGCAGCGGCTGCGCGCGAGGAACCGTGTTCGTATTTTGTGCGGCGTTGTTCGCTATCAGGAATGCTTCTTAAAAGCTTTGCAGAACGAAATCTGCGTTCCTGTGCTTTTAGCGCTTCGACTTTTCATGAAATCGCTTGACGATGCGCGGTCCACTTAGGCGACGCCGGCATGATATGCGCTATGCGGTCAATGCTTGGCCTTTAGTAAAGCGTCGAGCGTATAGGCGTTAGGGCAATAATCGCGGAATTCGTCCGCAAGAGTCCCGGCGGCGAGGTCGCGTTCACATTTTCGCTTGTACCCGCACGTGATGCACAGCCGCTGCAGGTCGCGCATCACTGCCGGATCGCCCCGTTCGAGCTCAGTCGGCTTCACGCCAAGCGCAAGCAGCAATCTTCGCAGCAGAGCCGCCGCATCCGGGCCCTTTCTGGCAAGTGAAGCAAGCTGAGTAGGCGCTATTTTGAGATCGCGGGCAATCCCCGCGACGTCTTCAGGACTGCAGTTCGCGAGTTCGCTGCGGGTGGCAAACGCCTCGCGATATCTCGACATCCATTGCGCTATCGTGCTTAGAATGGATTGCAAGCTATCGTAATCTGGATGCGCCATCGGTTGCTGATTCATAGGTCACCCGGCTTTATCGAAGCGAGCCCACACTCACTCGCACTGATTTAGGTCAAAGCTCAGAAAGTTCTGTTGTTGTTGACACTCCTGCTGCTTGGACTTCGGAAAAATGATCTTCGCAACACATATGCCGCGCCGATGTTCACCTTTGGAGGCCATCGCCGGAAACGGTCTTCCCAGTCTTGATGTCGACCAAATGAACTCGTTTGCAAGCGGGACACGTAATCATGCGATATGTCCCAGGTTCGTCCAGACGCCCATCCTCCGCCCACGCCTGAACCTGATGGCCCATATTTGGACAGTTGAAGACAAACGGCTGCATAGTTTTCTATATGCGACATGACCGATGCCCATATTGACTTTAAACAAATTCGGTATTTCGCATATTTGCGCGTGCTTCGCGAAGGGGGCACACCGAACCTGCTGTAAGCGCATTTCTTGCGCGCAGAAGAAGGTGGTCGTAGTCAGCGCTTTGTCGGCAATCCGACAATTTATTTGTGGTCGATGGCGCTGTGTTGTTTTTGCGTTGCAACACACCCACCTTTTGATTTACAAAAAATCCATACGTCTGGAACTCGGCTAGGGCTAAGACTCATTACGTCCACCATACGATAGCAGCGATGAGGCAAACGGAGGCCAGATAGTTTCTGGCCAACCTATCGTAGCGAGTTGCGATCCTGCGGAAGTCCTTGAGCCTGC
>JARRNI010000562.1:0-3453 GCA_037385125.1 Pseudolabrys sp. | reverse complement strand
ATCAGCAAGGCCGAGCGCGCCGGCAGCAAGGGTCACCGGCCGGCGGTGCTGTGGTTCACCGGCCTGTCCGGCGCCGGCAAGTCGACCATCGCCAATCTGGTGGAAGCCGGCCTGCACGCTCGCGGCGCCCACACCGTGCTGCTCGACGGCGACAATATCCGCCACGGGCTCAACCGCGACCTCGGCTTCACCGAGGCCGACCGGGTGGAGAACATCCGCCGTATCGGCGAGGTGGCCAAGCTGATGACCGACGCCGGCCTCATCGTGCTGTGCTCCTTCATCTCCCCGTTCCGCGCCGAGCGGCGCATGGTGCGCGAGCTCTTGGAGGAGGGCGAGTTCGTCGAAATTTTCGTCGATACTCCGCTCGATGAGTGCATCGTGCGCGATCCCAAGGGCCTGTACCGGCGCGCGCTGGCCGGAGAGATCAAGAACTTCACCGGCGTCGATCAGGCCTACGAGACGCCGGAAAATCCCGAGCTGCGGCTGGAGGCGGGTGTCACCGATGCCGAGGCCCTGGCGCACGACGTGATCGAACGCCTCGGGCGGTTGAACATCCTTTAGCCGACGCATTGCTGCCATGAGAGGCACAACGGCAGCCCGCATTGTTGCTCTTGCGTCGCTCGCGCTCCTGCTGCCGGTCCGAATGGCTGCGGCCGGCGAGCCGGTCCCGATCAAAGTACGACCGCGCGACCCTGCAACGTAAATGGCATGACCGCATCCAGGGCTTCCTCGACAAAGGGGTCATCCCCCTGGTCGACCTGGAATCGAGCCTGCGGCGCGCGGACGGCGAACGCCATTTCAAGCCTGCGCTGCCGGTGATGGACCGGCTCGGCATCGCGTTGATGGCCTTCGACGGCTACCAGGCGCCGAAGTCGCCGGACGCCGGCAAGGGCTATCGCTGGGGCTATTACATCAACACCGTCGTCAACGCCTATCCGGACCGCTTCATCCTGGCGACCAATGGCGGCACCAACCCAAACTGGATTAAGGGCAAGGGCGGCCGGCGGCGCGACTTCATCGAGCAGACCGAGCGGCAGGTGCACAGCGGCGCTTACCCGATCATGGGCGAATACGAGTTCCATCATTACATGTCGAACGACCAGTGCAAGCGGTACAAGACCGACCGCGACGTCTCGGTCCCGACCGACGAGCCGAATGCCCACCGGCTGTTCCGGCTATCGGTGGAAACCGGCATCGCCTTCGTGTTTCACGACGAGCCCGAGGACAGCCTGCTGCCGCCGCTGGAAAAGATGCTCGCCGCCTATCCAAAGGCCAAGGCGATCTGGGCGCATTTCGGCGCGGTACCCAAGCCGCAAATGTCGAAAGCGTGGGGCCCGGATCTGGCGCGCCGGCTGCTCGCGACCTATCCCAACCTCTATTTCGATCTCGCCACCGGCCTGCCGAACCAGAAATATGTCTGCACCAACAAGCGAGGCTTCGGCGTCATCTGGGAGAAGAACGCGAAGGACCGGCAAACTGACCGGTTGAAGCCGGCCTAAAAGGCGATCCTGACCGAATTCAGCACGTGCTTCGTGGTCGCCTTCGATTATGGCGGCGGGCGCGATCCGTTGCCGCCGAGGCGCAGCACAATATCGGTTACCGCAACGCCCGGAAGCTGCTAACCGGCCACGCGTGGCAATAAGCCGGTCGCAAAGAGCAACGGTCGCCAGGCGCATGTGCGCCCAACGGGGAATCACGTGCGCTTGTAGACGTCCTCGATCCGCTCGATATCGTCCTCGCCGAGATAGCTTCCCGTCTGCACCTCGATTAGTTCGAGCGGGATCTTGCCCTGGTTGGCGAGGCGGTGGACGCTTCCGATTGGAATAAAAATTGACTCGTTCTCGTGCACCGTCTTGCATTCATTGCCGATGGTCACCTCGGCGGTGCCGCGCACCACCACCCAGTGCTCGGCGCGGTGACGGTGCTTCTGCAATGACAGCATGCCGCCCGGAATGACGACGATGCGCTTGACCTGGAAGCGCTCGCCCATGTCGATCGACTCGTAATAGCCCCAGGGCCGGTGCACCCGCTTGTGGTCGGTCGCCTCCGGCCGCTTGCTGGCCTTGAGCTTGTTGACCAACTCGCGCACCTCCTGCGCGCGCGCACGTGGCGCCACCATCACCGCGTCGGAGGTGGCCACCACCACCAGGTCTTCGACGCCGAGCAGGGCGGTCAGCCGCGCGTCGGAATGCACGATGTTGTTGCGTGCATCCATGGTTGTCACCTGGCCCTGCAGCACGTTGCCTTCCTTGTCGCGCGGGGTGATCTCGAACAGCGCGTCCCAGCTGCCGATGTCTGACCAGCGGAAGTCGCCTGCCACCACGGCGGCGCGCTCGGTCTTTTCCATCACTGCGTAGTCGATCGACTTCTGCGGCGCGCGCGCGAAGGCCTCCGGCTCGAGCCTTAAGAAGCCGAGGTCGGTACTCGCGCCGGCGACCGCCGTCTCGATCGCCTCCGCCATCTCGGGCTCGATGCGCTCAAGCTCGCCCAGCAGCACGTCGGCGCGGAACAGGAAGTTGCCGGAATTCCACAGATAGCCTTCCGCCACGTAGCGCTCGGCCGTGACCGCGTCCGGCTTCTCGACGAAGCGCGCCACTTTGTGCGCGCTGGTCTCACCGATCGGCTCGCCCGGCAGGATGTAGCCGTAGCTGGTCTTGGGCTCGCTCGGCTTGATGCCGAAGGTGACGATCTGCCCGGCCTCGGCCGCCGCCCGCCCGGCCGCGCAGGCGGCGCGGAAAGCGGGCACGTCGAGGATGATGTGGTCGGCCGCCAGCGCCAGCACCACGGCGTCCGTGTCGCGCTTGCGGGCCACCGCCGTGGCCGCGGCGATGGCCGGGCCGGAATCGCGCCGCAATGGCTCGATAACCACGGTCGCCTCGACGCCCACCTCCTCGGCCTGCCGGCGGGCGAAGAAATGGAAATTCGGCCCGGTAATGACGATGGGCGGCGCGAACAGGGGGGCCTGCACCCTGAGCAGCGTCTCCTGATAGGTCGAGCGCTCGCCCACCAGGGGCAGGAACTGCTTGGGCAGGGCGTCGCGCGAGACCGGCCACAGGCGCGTCCCGGCGCCGCCGGCCAGAAGAACGGGGATGATCGGGGAGGGCATGGGCAGGCGGCTGAGGCTCGTCGGTCTCTAGGTTCGGGTCAAGAATCGTCTTAAGCCGGTTCGGCTCGGCTGGCTATGGCTACCTCAAAACCGGTTTCCAACCCGTTCCGCGGCGCCTCATGATGCTACCACAAACCCATGATTGAGCGCATCCTCACGGTCGGCGGCTTCACGCTGCTGTCGCGGATCACCGGCTTCGTCCGCGACATCGTGCTGGCCGCCATCCTGGGCGCCGGACCAGCCGCCGACGCGTTTTTCGTGGCGCTGCGCCTGCCCAATCACTTCCGCGCCATCTTCGCCGAGGGCGCCTTCAACGCCGCCTTTGTCCCTGCCTATGCTCGCATTCG
>JARRNI010000561.1:0-3459 GCA_037385125.1 Pseudolabrys sp. | reverse complement strand
ACTCCGAGTTCTTGGGCGACATGTCGCACATCGACCGCTCGCCCCTTGTAGACGAAGCTTGAATTGCGGGCCATCACCAGCAGCCAACTGAACCGCGACAGCGCCGTGATGATCTCCTCAACCATGCCGTCCGCAAAGTATTCCTGCTCGGGATCGCCGCTCATGTTCTGAAACGGCAACACCGCGATGGACGGCTTGTCCGGCAGCGGCGGGAATGTGCCAGCCGGTTGATGTTGTTCGGTGGCACCGTTCGGCCTCAGACGCACGCGATAGGCACGCAACGGCTCGACAATGTTCTTGACCTCCTGCTGGCCGAGGTCATCGAACGCGAGCTCCAGCGCACCCCGGACGTGCTCATGTACGTTGCCTGAAATGCAGATGCCGCCGGGTTCGGCTAGGCCTTCCATCCGCGCGGCGACGTTGACGCCATTGCCGTAGAGATCGCTACCCTCGACAATCACGTCGCCAAGGCTGATGCCAATGCGGAGACGAATGCGATGATTTTCGGGTACGCTCTCCCCGCGCTCGACGAGCGCGCGCTGGATATCAACAGCGCTGTTAACGGCGTCGGCAGCGCTCTTGAACTCCACCAGCGCCCCGTCGCCCGTAGTCTTAAATATGCGCCCGTGATATTCCTTGACCTTGGGCTCGAATAGCTCGCGACGGAGAGCCTTGAGCCGAGCGAGCGTGCCAGCCTCATCCTCGCCCATCATACGACTGTAGCCGACCGCATCGGCCGCCAGGATTGCCGCTAGTTTCCTTTCGACGCGGCCTTCGGCCATGAACTCCTTCTCCCAGACACGCGGTGTCGACGAAATACTATGCGTCCGTTCAACGCGGGTCCATCGGCCAAAATATCCAAAGTGGGTCATTTTCGACCGGGACGCGGCCACCAGCATATCCCGCCATGCCGGCTATGCCCCGAAAGCGGAAGTGAAATTAGGGTATTGGTGTCTGTCACAACAGGCCATAGCGGGTTGATGGTGCCGCCCGGCGCGTGATTCAAGCTTCCAAACCGGAGCCTCGAATCATGCGCTACGAACTCACCGACTACGAATGGTCGGCCATCGAGCCATTCCTGCCGAACAAGCCGCGCGGCGTTCCGCGCGTGAATGACCGGCGCGTGCTCAACGGTATCTTTTGGATCTTGAGGTCAGGCGCGCCGTAGCGCGATCTGCCGGAGACGTTCGGTCCCTATACGACTTGTTACAATCGCTTCGTTCGCTGGGGACGGGCTGGGGTCTGGGACCAGATCATGGATGCATTGGCGGCAATGCATGATGCGGCGGTGCAGATGATCGATACTTCCATCGTGCGAGTGCATCAGCACGGAGCCTGCATCGCTGGCAATAATCAGCAAAACATGGGCCGCTCGCGGGGCGGGCTGACGACCAAAATTCATGCCGTCGTGGATACCAATGGCCTGCTGTGTGTGCCGAAAACTAGATTCGGCAATACTGATGATGAAGCCCTCCGAGAACGGGGCGGGATGTAATGGCGCCGAGGCTCTGGACCGCCCGATGGATGGGAGTATCAAGGCTCAGTGCGCGATGGGTCCGCACGCCATTATAGTATGCCGCGTACCGGTGAAGGATCCTGCGCAGATGGCCTTCCCCGAACACGATCAGGTGGTCGACGCACTCCCGCCGGATCGTGCCTATTAATCTCTCCGCGTACCCGTTCTGCCATGGCGACCCTGGCGCAATCGGCCTGTCCCGAATGCCCATAGCGCGTAGCCGCCGTGTGACTGCGGCACCATAGATCCCGTCCCGGTCCCTGATCAGGTAGCGTGGAGCCTCATTCCACGGAAAGGCTTCGGTAATCTGCTGCGCAATCCACTCCGCCGTGGGATGCCTCGTGACATTGATCCAGACAAGCTCGCGCCGAGCCAGCCGAACAATCACCAGAACATAAAGCTGAGCGAAGCCGATGGTTGGGACCACAAACAAATCCATCGCCGCGATTTGCGGCGCATGGTTGCGCAGGAACGTGCCCCAGCGCTGACCAGACGGATTGTCTCGTTTGGCCATGTATTTGGCCACGGTCGACTGAGCCACGGAAAAGCCCAGCTTGAGCAGTTCGCCCTGTATGCGCGGCGCACCCCAAAGCACGTTCTCTAGGCTCATCCGCCGGATCAATGTGCGCAGATCCGCGCTAATTGGCGGTCGCCCTCCCCGTCTTTGCGATTTCCAGCGCCAGTAGCGACGAAAGCCAGCCCGATGCCAGCGCACGACTGTCTCTGCCCAGACTATCACTATCGCCTTGAGGATCGATGGACACCATCGATACAGCAGGATGAAGAACAGCCGGTCCCAGTTGGTGAACTCAATTCGGCCGCGCACCTTGCGTTGCAGCACGACCACCTGGTGTCGAAGTGCGGCGTTCTCCAACTCAAGCCGGGTCTTTGACTTGAATGGGGCGGCCAAGACCGACCAGATGAAGCAGACCAACGCGATCATGGTCTGCCAAAGTGAGGCGATTCCCTCCCCTAATCAATGCGGACGAGGTTTTCGGCACACACAGCCTCATAATTTTACCGAGAGAGACACAATGACCGAAAAAGAACTTCTGCTGCGCGACATCCGCACACTCAGGGAAACGATCAATCGCGATTGGGCCGATCTAACGCAACGGCTTAGACATCCCTGCCCTTACCCACGTGATTCCACGCAACTTTAAACGCCTTCCCCAACCTGCTGTAAATAAGCGCCCGAGCGGGATCCCCTACTGGCAAGCAAATCAATAGCTTAGTGTGCCGATCGGCGTCGAGACCCTACGCCGATTTACAGCACACCTCCTCACCTCGAAAGATTAGAAGGTGTTGCGCTGAACCGTTGAATCCGCCGGTGAAAAGCAGACATCACAAATTCTGTGAATGGCGTACTTTGATCCGGTGCTGCCCCGGTGTAGCCCCTTGCGGGTCAGAATGACACCTTAGTAACGGACCAACAATATCGCATTCAAATTCAAAAGGTTGATGGCTTCAGTAAATAACTACGAGTCGCGACCGTCAGATTATTGATCTGATAGACAACGGTGCAGCTTGCGGACTACTTGAACCGGCGACAGCTGCCGGGTGTGCAACGTGAATTGATGATTCTGCACCAGGCTGCCGAGAAACAGCTCGGACCAGAGACGAGCCAAGTGCCAATCGAGGATGCTCAGCTGCATCCCATCTCGCCCGAAGCATCGTGACACTGGTGGTGCATTTTGCATATCATGCCGAAACGGTGGTGGGAGGCGGGGCCACGGCGTCCAGATCGAGCGGGAACAGAGTTCCGGACGTCGGTCATTCTGACCGAAGCACAGTTCAAGCGGGTTCGGGAGATAGCGCGAGCAAACGACGTATCGATCGCATGGGTATTGCCACGGGCTGTCGACGACTATCTGGAGGCGCAAGGCACGCCCTCACCGGAACGACGCGGAGGAAGGAACCTGGAGGAAAGGCGATGACGAGCA
>JARRNI010000560.1:0-3473 GCA_037385125.1 Pseudolabrys sp. | reverse complement strand
GAGCTTGCCCTGACCATCCTGCCGGAGACGGCCGAAGACGCCGAGGCGATCGAGCGCCTGCACGAGCGCACCTTCGGCCCCGGCCGCTATGCGCGCAGCGCCTACCGCATCCGCGAGGGTCGCGGCCACCTGCTCGATCTGTCGTTCACCGCGCGCATCGGCACCCTGCTGGTCGGCTCGGTGCGGCTGACGCCGATCTGCATCGGCGAGACCAGGGCGTTGCTGCTCGGGCCGCTCACCGTCGAGCCGCCGTTCCGCGAGCACGGCGTCGGCACCGCGCTGATCGCGCGCGCGCTTCATGACGCCAGGGCGGCAGGGCACGGGCTGGTGGTGCTCGTGGGCGACGAGCAGTTCTACGGCAAAAGCGGCTTCAAGCGCATCCCCAAGGGCCAGGTGAAGTTTCCCGGTCCCGTCGACCCGGCGCGGTTGCTGGTGGCGGAATTGGCCCATGGCGCCTTCGACGGCGTGGGAGGCATGATCCGGCCGGATTGGGAAAGCACATGATCCCGAAAGGTGGGAACCGGTTTTCGGATAAGATCATGCGCAAGCAAAGTGTTAGGGACGCGCGGTGACTCAATCTGATGGGATCTGGCTCTAGCGTCCTTCTCTTGCCCACGTCGCCGCCAGCGAACCGACCAGCAGCAGCAAGCCGATCAAGCCGGCGAAGATCGGCAGCACGCCGATGCCGCGCACCACCGAGACGTCGCGCATCTTCAGGCCGATCCAGTCGTCGCCCTTGAAGGTGGACGACGTGCGCACCGGCACCACCCGCGGCACGTCGATCGAATTGCCGTCGGCAATGCGGCGCGCGCTGCCGCCGGTGGCATCGGCGATCTTGTGCAGCACTTGCGTGGTCGAAGTCACCTGCCGGAATTCGCGCGGATTGGCCGGGCCAACATTGGCGAGCGCGGTAAGCTTGCCGTCGCTCGCACGCCATAGGCCCATCTCCTTGGCGGTGACCTGCACGCGCCACAGGCCGGGCTCGACCTTCTTCAGGTTGACCGTCGAATGCGCGCCGGTGGGCGAGGTCAGCGTCACCGGGTTGACGTTGTCGGCCATGGTCTGGCGCTGCACGGTGACGTCACGGCCGTGCACGATCAGCCGCAGCGCCTCTTCCTCGAGGTCGGGCTGTTTCATCAGCCAGTGCGACAGCCGCCGCAGCAGGTCGAGATCGGGCCCGCCGCCTTCGTAGTCACGTGCCCACAGCCAGATCTGGTCCGACAGCAGCATGGCGACGCGGCCCTTGCCCTCGTGCGCGAGCACGAGCGCGGGCTTGCCGTCGGGACCGGACATCAGGCTGGTGCCGGCGGCGTTCGGCCTGACATCGACCAGCCGGAACCAGTGGCTCCAGTGCGGCGGGTTGCTGTCGGCGCCGCGCAGGCCGCGCGTCACCGGATGGCGCCGGCCCGCTTGCGTGAGCCGCGCGCGATAGGCTTTTAAGGTCACGTCGCCGGTCGGCGCCGCCGGCAGGATGGAATCGAGCGGCGTGTGCCAGATGCTGTTGGGATTGGCATAGTCCGGCCCGGCGGCGATCAGCACCGCGCCGCCGTCGCGCACATACTTGGCGATATTGTCGAAATAGATCATCGGCAGCACGCCCTGCCGGGCGTAGCGGTCGAAGATGATGAGCTGGAACTGCGAGATCTTCTGCTGGAACAGCTCGCGGGTCGGGAAGGCGATCAGCGACAATTCGTTGATCGGCGTGCCGTCCTGCTTTTCCGGCGGGCGCAGGATGGTGAAATGCACTAGATCGACCGAGGCGTCGGACTTCAAAAGGTTGCGCCAGGTGCGCTCGCCCGCATGCGGCTCGCCCGACACCAGCAGCACGCGCAGCTTGTCGCGAACGCCGTCGATGGTCAGTACCGCGCGGTTGTTCACCGGCGTCAGCTCGCCGTCGAGCGGGGCGGCATCGATCTCCACGATATTCTGGCCCTCGTGCGGGATCGGCACCTTGACCTTGACGTCGGTGTGCACGGTGACCACACGCTTCTCCAGTAGCTTGCCGTCGCGCCGCACGGTCACTTCGGCCGCGCCGACATGGGCGCCGTGGTCCTCGACGCGAAAGCCGACGGTCTGCGACTGGCCGACGATGCCGAAGCGCGGCGTCTCGGTCAGCACCACCCGGCGATCGACCTCGTTGGCGTAACCGGTAATCAGCGCGTGCACCGGCGCCCGGAAGCCGAGCGCGGAAGCCTCCGCCGGCACGTCGTTCACGCGGCCGTCGGTGATCATGATGGCGCCGGCAACGCGGTCCGGCGGCACGTCGGCCAGCGTCGATGATAGCGCTGAGAACAGTCGTGTGCCCTCGTTGCCGCCGTCGGCTTCGCCGACATTGGCCACGCGCACTTCCAGCCCGCGGATGCGGTGCAGCCGCTCGAGCAGGACCTTCTTCGCCTCCTCGGTCTGCTTGGCGCGGTCGCCGAAATCCTGGCTCGGGCTTTTGTCGATGATGACGGCGGCAACCGAGGGGATGGGGTCGCGGTCCTCGCGCGTCAAGGACGGGTTGGCGAGCGCCAGCACCATGAGGCCGAGCGCGATGGCGCGCATCCAGGCGCCGCGGCTGCGCGCCACCAGCAGCAGAATCGACACGAACACGGCCGCGCCGAAGGCCGACCACACCACGTAGTCCGGCAGTAATGGAGCGAAGGAGACGCCGAGGTTCACGAGTTGGCTCCTACTGTCCCAGCCGCTCCAGCAGCGCCGGGATATGCACCTGGTCGGCCTTGTAGTTGCCGGTCAGCGCGTACATCACGATGTTGACTCCGGCGCGGAACGCGAATTCGCGCTGGCGCGGCTCGCCGGGTACCATCGGCAGCATCGGCTGGCCGTCGGGGCGGATCGCCCAGGCGCCGGCGAGATCGTTCGAGGTGATCAGGATCGACGACACACCGTCGCCGGCGCGTGCCGGCCGCTTGGAATCGTCCTGCTCGCCGCGCGGCAGCGCCTCGACCCACATCTGCCCGGAGGTGAAGCGGCCGGGGAAGTCGCGCAGCAGGAAGAAGGTCTTGGTCAGCACGTGATCGCGCGGCACCGGCTCTAGCTCGGGGATGTCGAGCGAGGACAGGATGGAGCGCAGCGTCAGCATGCCGGGCGTGTCGTTGGCGTCGCCGCCGGGCGCGGCGTCGATGGCGTCCTGGGTATCGAACAGCACGGTGCCGCCGCGTTTCATGTAGGTGTCGATGCGCTGCAGCGCGGCCTGCGACGGCTTCGGCGCGTTGGGCGAGATCGGCCAGTAGATCAGCGGGAAGAAGGCGAGCTCGTCGCGCGCCGGATCGAGCCCCATGGGCGCGCCCGGCTCGAGCGCGGTGCGCTGCGCCAGAAACAGGCTCAGGCCGGTCAGGCCTGCCTTGCTGATCTCGTCGACTTGGCGGTCGCCGGTGACGATATAAGCGAGGTGGGTCTTTTCGGTCGCCTTGATGGCGAAGGCTTCCTGCTGCGGCGTCAGTTGCTTCGGCTGCGCCGCCGGCTGCGCA
>JARRNI010000559.1:0-3475 GCA_037385125.1 Pseudolabrys sp. | reverse complement strand
GATGATCAGGATCAGGATCACCGGCGAGATGTCGATGCCGCCGAGATTGGGCAGCAGGTTGCGGATCGGCCGCAGGAACGGCTCGGTGATGCGGTAGAGGAACTCGCCGATCGAGGCCACCAACTGGTTGCGGGTGTTGACCACGTTGAAGGCGATGAGCCAGGACAGCACGGCCGCCGCGATCAGCAGCCAGATGTAGATCTGGAGAACCAGCAGGATGATATCGAGCACCGAGCGCATGCGTGTTCCGTCCGTTTGAAACCGGGCGGAAAGTAGCGGTTCGTATGGCGTTGAACAAGCCGACCCCGGCCCGCCGACAGCCCGGCCTATCCTTGACAGGCTGCGAACCGGGGCCTAAATGGCGCGAACTCGCCGCATTTCTCAAGCAACGGCCCCTTGTCGTTGCCGTTTTGGCGGGGGCCGTAGCTCAGTTGGGAGAGCGCCTCGTTCGCAATGAGGAGGTCAGGGGTTCAAATCCCCTCGGCTCCACCAATAAATAACAACTTATCTGGCGTTTGACGATCTCCGGCGGTTCGGGTAAGCAAGGGGTAAGCGGACAAGCCTCAAAACCTTCCCGCCCCCTTGCCCGAAAGAGCGCAACATCCGCGAGAACCGAGTCGTCGTCGCCATCGACCGCACTACCCTTCGCGCCCATGTCTCGGCAGCGGGCCGGAGAAGGGGTATTCATCGACGAGCTCTTGGCCGCTCGCGGGGGGTTCGCCAGTAAAGTTGATTGCTTGGGCGATATCGCCTGCCGATGGACTAACCTGCTTGTCGTCTCCGTAATTCAAAGGTTGGAAGGGTGGCCGAGCGGTTTAAGGCACCGGTCTTGAGAACCGTTCAACACGTCCCGCGCCGTATTTTGTAATCCCATTAGGTCCGTAAAATAAGGCGGAACACGGCTACGACCGTACGTCCTATTCCGGTGGCACCATCCGGTAGCAACATGGTAGCAGCCTGCGCCCTTGGTCCCGTTCTTTTGGCTCTAATGGCAGGCCAGTTCGCGACATCAGCTGGCCGACCTATTCACTCAAAGCGGCCCATCACATTGGTCATTCCGCGCCATTGGCCCTTGAAATCGCCGTGATGTCACAATCAAAACTGACGCAGCTCCCGATTGGGTAGTGGGTCAGTTTGAATTGTGGTCGCTGCGGCAAGCCACCGCAGCTAACGCCAAGTAACAATTCCTAAGTCTTGAATAGACCACAAAGTGCGCAGAAAGTTCCCGCTCTCACCAAGAGGTCGTGGGGATCTATATTCGGGGTTTTTTCCTAATGCGGCGAAGCGATGACCTGGAGGCATCCCGAGACACTTGGGGGTCGCGGGGCGATATTTATTTGCGCCGTGATCAGTCAGCAATCATTAGATCTGCGTTCGTCATGGCGGGAGCTGTACTTGCTGCGACAGCTGTAGCCGCTTTGGTCACCATCGTTCCTCAATCAACGCGCACTACCGACGCCCAGGCTGCCGCTAAAAAGGCAACAGAGAGGAACGCCCTTAATAGCATCGCTAGCACTCCACCGTTATCGGATGTCGGGAAATCGTCGGCGCCTGCCTTGATCCCTGGTATCACTCAGCCTCGCGTCGAGTTTGTTCCCGGGGCAGCAACGGCATCTGTATCTTCTGTCAATAGCCCTTTTATAAGCGAGGAGAACTTGCTTTTCCTGGCCGAGCCTATGAGCTCCGAGGAGCTGCGGGAAAACCAAGCCTCTGCTTTGATGCGCGAAAGCGAGCGCCCGTCGATCGGCTTGGTCGATGATGCGATCTCCAGCGCTGCACCGCCAGCGCTAGCTTCTTCCAGTGAGCCTAATGCTGCTATTCCATTTCCGCCCCCGCGTCCGATCATCCGTCAACATAATCAGACACGAACCCAAAGCCCACGCTCAAATGATACCACTGCAATGGCGATCATGCACACTGCTCCGTTTGCGCCCTTAGCGTGGTTAAAGAAGCTATTTCCGTCTTGGGCCGCTAGCGATACTCCGGTACTTCCACCCCAGGCAGACAGTCAAACGGCAGTTTATGATATCGTTGAGCATGTCGTATATTTGCCTGATGGTGAAAGATTGGAAGCGCACTCGGGGCTAAGTAAATGGCTAGATGATCCTCGATCTGTAAACTTAAAAGCTCGAGGACCAACGCCACCTAACATTTATCGTCTTACCTTGCGAGAAAAGCCATTTCACGGTGTTCGTGCTATTCGGCTTAATCCTGTTGGCAATGGCCAAATGTATGGACGCAAGGGGATCCTTGCACATACCTACATGCTCGGCCCCAATGGCCAATCGAATGGATGCATCTCTTTTAAGGATTACCCAAAGTTCTTGCGAGCATATCTCAAAGGCGATATCAAGCGTCTCATAGTTGTTGCGCATCTTGAGAAGGCGCGCCCCAAAATTGATTTAGCGGCGAACACCATCGCACAATAAGCAGAGAACCACACCCAAGTATGGGCAAGACCTGGCCGAGCCGACCCTGGAAAACCGCCTGCTCAAAAAAAGCGTGATCGGGGATGGGGAGGACGCCACTTCTTACGAGGGGTCGATAGCGAAGCTCGAGGGATTCGACCAAATCATCCGTTCGCTGGCGCAGCTCGTTGAGCAGCCGTGTATTCTCGATGGCGATAACCGCCTGCGCGGCAAAGTTTTTGACCAGTTCAATTTGCTTATCTGTGAACGGGAGCACTTCGTGACGATAAATACCAACCGCTCCGATCAGCTCACTTTCTTTGAGTATCGGTACAGCCAAGAAGGTTCGAGCACCGGCGTACTTGATGATCGGCTCATCCGGATATTCCGCAGCAACATCGGCGAGATGGATTGCTTTTTTTGTACGGGTAAGACGATCAAGGACGGGCGCAGAGCGAACAGGTATGATGGAGCTGCGGCGGGCAACGTCAACCATTGTCTGCGGTGCGTTATGCATTGCAACGCGGCGAAACGCGTCTCCTTCGTACAATAGCAAGTTTCCAAAGTTAGCTGCGCAAATGCGCGTGGCTCTTTCGAGTATTGCGTTAAAAACAGGTTCCAACTCGCCCGGCGAGTCACTTATAACGCGCAATACCTCCGAGGTTGCTGTCTGCTGTTCCAGCGCCTCGTCACGTTCGCGGGTGCGACGGTCAAGTTGATCTCGTAAGTCAGCGGTCCTGGAACCGCGACGACGTGCGGCTTTTGGTGCATTGCCGCGAGCCAGCGTTGCAGCCTTGCGGTGTCGTACTTTACTTGATTTGCCGCCCGCTTTGTTGCGTCGTCTCATTACCTCCCCCCACGAGGCTCGGAATATAGCATCGTAGCGGCTCGAAGCTGCGCAGGGAAAGGGCTTAGATAGTTTTCCCGCCACCTCGTTGAGCCGCCTGACAATGTCGCTTATGGGTCCAGCCTGTGTGGAAACGCATTGATTTGATAGAGTGATTCCGATCAGCGAGGGATCGGGATGAAACGGTTCATTGAGGGCGAGGATCGGCGGCAAGCGATAC
>JARRNI010000558.1:0-3969 GCA_037385125.1 Pseudolabrys sp. | reverse complement strand
CGGGTTGAGGTTTTAATTCATGCGAAAGCCGAATGTTGCTCTCAGCAATCTGCGGGCCGTGGTGATCATCATCGTGCTCGCGTTCCATTCGGCGCTCGCCTATCTCGCCTCGGCCCCCGCGCCGCACGCGGCTTTCGACCGCGCGCCCTATACCTGGGTGGCTTTTCCCATCGTCGATACGCACCACTGGCTCGGCTTCGACATTTTCTGCGCCTGGCAGGACGTGAGCCTGATGGCGTTGATGTTCTTCCTCTCCGGCTTGCTCACCTCCGGCAGCCTGATGCGCAAGGGCACGCGCATCTACATCGCCGATCGGGTCTGGCGCATCGGGCTGCCATTTGCGCTGGCCGCGCTGCTGCTCAGCCCGCTCGCCTATTATCCGGCCTATATCACGCGCACCGCCGAGCCCACATTCGTCGGCTTCTGGCGCCAATGGTTCTCGCTGTCGTCATGGCCGGCCGGGCCGGAATGGTTCCTGTGGCAATTGTTTGTCGCCAATGCCTTTGCCGCGCTGCTCTATGCCGTCGCGCCGGGCTATATCGGCTTCCTGCGGCGGCTCGCGGCCTGGGTAGGCGACCGGCCGATAACGTTCTTCGCGCTGCTGGCAGGAATTTCCGCCGTCGGCTATGTGCCGCTGGCGCTCGCCTTTTCGCCCTGGAAATGGAGCTCGCTCGGCCCCTTCTCGCTTCAGCTCTGCCGGCCGGTGGTTTATCTCGTCTTTTTCTTCGCCGGATTTGCGCTCGGCAGTTACGGTCTCGACCGCGGCCTGCTTGCCCCCGATGGCCCGCTGGCGCGCCGCTGGTGGGCTTGGCTCGCCGCCGCCGGCGTCGGTTTCGGGCTGTGGGCCGGGTTGACGTCGCTGACGCTGCCGGATTGGAACGCGGCAAGCCTCGCCACGCGGCTAGGCGCCAGCTTCGCGTTTCCCTTGGGCTGCGCCGCCGGCGGCCTGTTCCTGCTCTCCGGCGCCCTGCGCCTGAGCCGCGTGCGCTCCCGCGCCCTCGATAGCCTCTCGATCAATGCCTACAGCATGTACTTGGTGCATTATATATTCGTGGTCTGGCTGCAATATGCGCTGCTCAACGCCGGCCTTATTGCTGCCGCCAAGCTGGCCATCGTGTTGACCGGCGCGATGGTCATGAGTTGGGCATCGAGCGCGGGCTTCGGGCGCCTGATGGCGGGGCCGCTTTCCGTCACCGGCAAGCGCGCCGTTTCGCCGGTTCCGCGTTGACGCGCGCATCCGCCAGACATCAAGCCAAGGGGTGACATGCCGCTCAATTTGACCCTTGCTTCGCGCAACCTGTTCCATGACCGCCTGCGCTTCGTCGCAACCACGGTGGGCATCGTGTTCTCGGTCGTGCTGGTGATGGTGCAGATGGGCCTCTATCTCGGCTTCGGGCAGATGGTTACCAAGATGATCAACCATGCCTCGGCCGACCTATGGGTGGTACGCAACGGCACCAAGTGCTTCGAGGACCCCTCGCTGCTCGAAGCGCACATGCAGCGCACCATCGACCGCGTGGACGGCGTAGCGAGCGCTTCTCCATTGGTGATCGGCTTTTCCGACTGGAAGCTGGCGGGCGGCCAGCTGACGCCGGTATTCATCGTCGGCTCCGACCTCGACAAGAATGTCCTGCAGCCCTGGGGCATCGTCGCCGGCTCGGTCGGCGCGCTGAATGCGCGCCACATGGTCGCCGTCGATCTGTCCTACCGTAAGCGCCTGGGCGTGTCGAAGCTCGGCGAGAAAGCCGAAATCCGCGGCCATACGGTCCACGTCGCCGCCTTGACGGAGGGCATCCGCTCCTTCACCACCACGCCCTACGTCTTCACCGATATCGCCCGCGCGCGCGCCTATGTCGGCATACCCTCCAGTATGGCCAGCTATTTCCTGGTCAAGCTGAAGCCGGGCGCCGATATCGGCAAAGTCCGCGACAAGATCCAATCGGACGTCAAGAACATCGAGGTGCTCACTCCGGCGCAATTCGCCAACCGCAGCCGCGACTTTTGGCTGTTCGGCACCGGCGCCGGCATGGCCCTGTTCGCCGGCGCCCTGCTCGGCGTCATCGTCGGCACCGTGATCGTGGCGCAGACACTTTATTCCAGCACTAAGGACCATCTGGAGGAATTCGCCACGCTGCGCGCCATGGGCTCGTCCAACCACTACATCTACGCGGTCATCATCTACCAGGCGCTGCTCAACGCGGTGATCGGCTTCGCGCTGGCCAGCCTGGTCGGCTTCGCCGTGGTCTGGATCACCGCCAGCGGTGCCCTGCCCGTGGTGATCACGCCCTGGCTGATGGGCGCGATCTTCGCTCTCACCGTCGCCATGTGCGTCGCCTCCGCGCTCACCGCCATCCTGCGCGTGCTGCGCATCGATCCCGTCATGGTGTTCACCCGATGAGCCGCCCGATCCTGGCAGCGAAAAACGTGACCAAGGTGCTGGGCCACGGCGCCGCCGAAGTACACGCGCTCAAGGACGTCAATCTCGCGCTCAAAGGCGGCGAGCTGACCATTCTGATGGGCCCATCCGGCAGCGGCAAGACCACACTGCTGTCAGTGCTCGGCTGCATGCTGACGCCGACGGCGGGCAGGGTGGAGGTCTGCGGCCATTCGACCGAGGGTGCCGACGCCGAACGGCTGGCGCAACTGCGCCGCGACCATATCGGCTTCGTGTTCCAGAGCTATCATCTGTTTTCCACGCTGACCGCCGCCGAGAATGTGCAACTGGCGCTCGACGTGCGCGGCCAGCGCGGCCGCGGCGCGCGCGCCCGGGCCTACGAGGCACTGGCTCGGGTCGGCCTCGCGCACAAGATTCCGTCCTATCCGAACGAGTTGAGCGGCGGCGAGCAGCAGCGGGTGGCGATCGCTCGCGCCATCGTCTCCGACCCCTCCGCCATCCTGGCCGACGAGCCGACCGCGGCGCTCGATGGCGCCAACGGCCAGACCATTCTCGGTATTCTCGCGGCGATCGCCCGCAACTCCGAGCGCAGTGTGCTGGTGGTGACCCATGACGCGCGCCTTATGTCCTTTGCCAACCGCATCGTCTCCATCGAGGACGGCTGCCTGGTCGGCGAGCGGCGCGGCGACGGCGCCGCGCCCAAGCTGCTGACCGCGACTAGCGGCGGGCATTGAGTGCTCTATCTGCATGGCGGCGGCTACCGGCTCGGCTCGCCGGCGACCTACCGGCATTTCACCTGGCGTATCGCCACCGCGACGCGGGCGCGCTTGCTCGCCATCGATTACCGCCTGGCGCCCGAGCATCCGCTTCCGGCCGCACTGGACGACGCGCTCGACGCCTATTGCTGGCTCAGAAAGAGCGGCAACGGTGACATCACCGTCATGGGCGATTCCGCCGGTGGCGGCCTGGCGCTCGCCTTGCTGCTGAAGCTGCGCGACGAGGGGCTGCCGCTGCCGGCCGCCGCGGTGGCGCTGTCGCCCTGGACCGATCTCGCCTTGACCGGCGCTTCGCTTCAGAGCAACGCCGCCGCCGATCCCATGCTCAACGCCGATGACCTGCCGCGGTTCGCCGCCGACTATCTGGCCGGCGCCGACGCGTGCAACCCCTACGCCTCGCCGCTGTACGGCGACCCGCGCGGCCTACCGCCTACCCTCATCCATGTCGGCGGCGACGAGATTCTGCACGACGACGCCGTGCGCATGGCGGAAAGGATGCGCGGCGCCGACTGCCAGGTCGAGCTACGCATTTGGCCGCGCATGCCGCATGTCTGGCACCTGCTGGCGCCGGTGCTGCCGGAAGCGAAATTCGCCATCGCCGCCATTGGCGCCTTCGTTGAAAGGGCGCTGCAACGCCGGGCACAAGACACAATCTCTTGAGGCCGCCTCTGCCGGAATGTGGCGCGACGGAACCACGCGCGCGACCGGCGGTTATCGTGCGGCGTACCCTTCATGTTCGCGCAGGATGGAATGCTCGACGCCATTTCAAAGCTGCGCCCGCCGGCCCCGGCGCCGCAA
>JARRNI010000557.1:0-6404 GCA_037385125.1 Pseudolabrys sp. | reverse complement strand
GCGCTCGACCGTGATGCTGAGGCTTGCGTAGTAGGCGATGGCAGCTCTCAGTAAGGCAGTGGCGCACCGCTTCTTCTCGCTGGTCATGGTCTTGGCGAAGGCCACGCGGAAGTGATCGTCGATAGTGACATGGACAAACTCCCAACCCACGCCCCGGCTGTTGCTTAGGCCGGTACGGTCGCCGGTGATGCGATGTCCAATCCTATTGAACCGACAGAGCTTTTTGATGTCGATATGGATCATCTCCCCGGGCTTGGTGCGCTCATAACGGCACATCGGCGCCGCCGGCCCAAGGGCGGCCATCCTGTTGAGCCCCAGGCGCTTGAGAAATGCGGCTGACAGTGGCCGGCGAGATGCCGAGTTCGGCCGCGATCTGCTTGCCTGTGAACCGTAGGCGGCGCAGCCGTTCGACCTCATTGACGGTGACCTGCGGGGTCGGTCGATAGAGCCGAAGCGGTCGGGAAGAACGATCCCGTAGCCCCGTCAGGCCTTCGCGCCGGTAGCGATCAAACCACTAACGGGCGGTCCGCAGGCATACGCCTGCAGCTCGTGTGGCGGCCTCCGGCGGCTGCCCGCTCTCGATCTCCCGTGCAATAGGCTCTCGACCCAACGGCGTCAGCCGGGCATTCTTGTGGATGTTCATCCGGTCCTCCGGGTAAAGCACGAAACCTCAGCAACTTCAGCTTCCTCGGTCCGGACCGGACGGACAACCTATTGAAAGCTCACAGCTAGGCGTCGGCACCGCCACCGAGCAGCCGCTACCGGGCAACCGAATGACTTTCTACAACCGCCACGATACGGAAAAGCCGGTACCAGACCTGTCCTTCGATTCGGGACTCCGACGCAACGCGAGCGGGCAGTTCGAGCCGCAGCCATTGAGCCGGGCTGCCCTCGGCCGGAACGCTAAAATCGGTGGCAAACTCGCGCCGTCTGTCCGAGGCTGGACGAAGGGCCCGTGCCATTCGCGCAAAAGATATGCCACCAGAGCCCGCGCGACGTGCGGAGCTCCTCGGCTCTTACCATGCCCTTAAGAACATAGTGCCCCGGCGGAAGCATCATCAATTGCTTGACATGCGCGTAGTGCACCCGCGCGCCCGAGAATTCTATGCGCAGAGCGCGCCTTTTGCCGCCACCCAAGGAGATAATTTTGGCGTCGGCGCCGCGTACTGGATAAATGACCCAGTTGAACGGCAAGCCTTTCAGCGGCAGTGCGAAATCACCGTTGTAGGGATAGCGGCCGACTTCGCGCTCGCGAGGCGGCAGAGCGTCCTGCCATATGCGATGCGCTTTTCAGCGCAAAAAACGCTCACGCCAACCTGGTCCGCTTGCCAAAAATCCGGCCCAGGCCTGGTTGGACGGCGCCGTGAGGGTGAATGCCGCTATCGCGGGAAACAACTTCTTCTCGAAGTCTGGAACAACGCGAAGCATCGCATCGGCGTGCGTCAGGGCACTTGTATACTCGCCGCGACGTACATCCCGCTTGAACAACCACAATTGCGCTCCCGAATTGCGCCAAGTGCGCGCGCCGGCGATTCGCATCAATGTCGCGGCGTTGTTGTCGTTTCCCCCCTTTTGCGCGATATAGCCGAGAAGAAACAAAGCTTGGTCGTCTATGGGCCTCGAGCGAAGCGCTTGCCGTGCCCAAGCTTTGGCGGCGGCAAGATTTCCACCCGGATCAAGCACCTCTTGTCGAGCACGTCGATCGAGGGCCGCGGACTCGGTGGCATTGAACCGCAGCGCCCTTTCGGGATTTCGGTGCGCCAAATTCAATGCGGCAGTCCCCGCCACGACGTCCCAGGCAAGCCAGCCTGGTGCAATGACCAAGCTGATACCGAGTAGGAAACGCGGCAAACGGATTTCTCGTCGCACCAGCAAGCTTGCAGGCTCTCGCTCGTATTCGGACGATTTGCGATGCGATCCGCTACGCCGGCGATGATGGCCCTTTCCGCCATGATGGCGCCGGTGGAACGAACTGCCGATCAGCGTGCGAAGTAAGGCCAAGGACTCGAGCACGCGCTCGGTTTGCCCGTCGCCGCGTCGATGTCGAGAGCGTCTCCTTGCCCGCATTTTTTTCGGCCGCGTCAACGTGATTGCACGCTCAGGGCATGCCGATCATGGCAGCGGTCTGCTCCGGCCCAAAGAAATATATTGTCGAACACAGGACGGCGAAAGCGACGACAAGTCCGGCCGGCACCACCCAGACTGCAAACGCCCAGCCGAACCTCTTACGCCGACGCGGCAGTGGAATCTTGATCCAAGGGATCCGTATCGCGGCATGCCCGCTCAATCTTCGAGTTGCAGGGCCGGACCCGTTCGGTGCGCCCGTGGCTACGGACCCGGAAATCTGTCGCCATGCCTTGAGTACACGCTCGGCATAGATGGCCTCCAAGCCGCTATTTCGATCAGGATGAAGCCACTGCAGCAGCCAGCGCATATGGTTTCGCGCAGTTGCGCGCGAGGCATCGGGCTGAAGGCCGAGAATGCGGTAGCTGTCTGCGTCGGGACGAAAAAGCACATGTTGCAGGTAGAATCTCGATGCCTCCACGAGCGCTTCGACCGGCTCGCCGGTCGCGGCAACCGCATCTTCGCAGGCCTTTGGCGATTCCGCCGCGATACGCATAAGCTCGATTACATTCGGGGGAATGGCCGGGGCTACCGCGCTTCGCGCCAGCGCCGGCATTCGCGCCAAGTCGAGGGCCAAGTCGATTGCCCGTCGCTCTACCATGGCCTAGTCCCCGGCTGAACGCTGCTCCACCTGAGCGGGCGCATCCGCACCATAGCCGTAGTGCTCGAGTGAGCCATAGCCGTATCCGTAGCCATAGCCGTATCCGTATCCATAGCTGGCGCTTCGAAAATCGAATTTGTTCATCACCGCGCCGACCACGCGGGCACGCGCAAAGTGCAAACGCTTCACCGCCGACTTCACCCTCGGCCCAGCCAAAAGGTCCGCAGGGTTGGGTGGGATTGGACCAGAAGAAATGAAATACAAGCCATTAATGCTCGTTTCCTGGAAAATGCTCCCCGGCGTGCTGGCTCCCGCAAGATAGTTTGCCAAACCCGCACCGTTCCCCCTTTTCAGGTTACGGTGCTGCGATGGGTTGCGAAGATCGGCATTGATCAGAAGCACCTTCATCCCGAGTTGGGCGAAATTGGCCGCCAGCGCAAGCGCCGTAGTTGACTTGCCTTCTCCCGGCCGCGCGCTTGTGATCAAAATGCTTTTTGGCGCACCGTGGTCTGTGGAAAACTGAAGCGCCGTCCGAAACGAGCGGTATGCTTCGGCCAAAGGCGAATTTGGGGACTCCATGATATCCGAAAGCACATCTCCATTCGAAAATGGAATGACGCCAAGCACAGCCAGACCAAGCTGCTCTTCGAAGTCCTCTAGCGATTTGAAAGTGTCGTCAAGAACCTCCAGAACCGCAATCGCAAGCCCGGAGACTATCAAGCCCAACAATAACGCGATCATGAGGTTCACACGGAGCCTGGGCCGATAGGGACCGTGAGGCAACTGAGCTCGATCTATGATTGCGATGTTGTTCGTGCCCACAGCACCGGCAACGCCGACATCCTTGTATTGTTGCAGCAAACCTTCATAAAGGGTCCTGTTTGTGTCAGCCTCACGCTTCAAGATGTTATACTGAATTTGCTTGTTGCCCCCAGGCCAGGCTTTCGCCGGACGGACGCTGGATCGCGCTGAAGGCGAAGGGGCCGAACGATTCGGGTATCGGCCTGCTGCTCAGCGCCGAGGACGGCGCCGTGAAGCTCAAGCTTCCCGCCAGGCGACTGGGACCCGACGAAGAGGATTTCGCAACAGCCTTTGCTTTCTCCGATGACGGCAAGCGGCTGGCGGTGGGCTACTGGAGCGGCGCGGCCGAAGTCTGGAGCACGCGGCGGCTGGCTTTGGTCAAGCGGCTGCCGGCCGATCCGGGCGACGCGGCCGATCAGATCGTCTCGCTGGCGTTTTCCGCCGACGGCAGAGTTCTGGTCGGCGGCAGCCGTGACAGCGGCGTGTTCATGTGGAATGTCGCGGCCGGCAAATTCGTGCGCAGCTTCGCGCGCAAGAGCCTGGCGGGTCACGCGCACGTGGCGTGCGTCGCGGTCTCGCGCGACGGCAAGCTGGTGGCCGGCGGTCAGGCGCAGCATGCGTGGTCGTCGGGCGACATCGGTCCGGAGCAAAGCATCGAGGTGTGGGACGCGGCCAGCGGCAAGCTGCGCCTCACCTTGCGCGGCCACCGGGCCGGCGTGCGCGCGCTCACCTTCTCGCCGGACGATCGCTGGCTGGTCTCGGCGAGCTACGACGGCACCATCCGTTATTGGGACCGGGACACGGGCAAGGAGGTGGCGCGGTTCGCGGCGGCGCCAGACCGCCGCTGGGCCGTCGTGACGCCGGGCGGTTTTTTCGCCGACTCCGGCAAGGGCGACGATCTTGTCGATGTCACGCGCGGGCTGAAGGCTTATCCGGTCACGCGCTTTCGCGATGCGATCGCCCGCCCGGAGCTGATCGATGCGCTGTTGAAGGGCGACCCGCAAGGCCGCTATGCGCGGGCGGCGGAGTCGCTCGACCTGGCCAAGCTATGGGACCGCGTGACCAGCGCAGCCGGCGGGGCGAAGCCGGCGCATTGAGCCGCGCTCACACCGCCAGAAAACGCGAGCGCTTGCTGTGATTTGGGCCTGCCCAAATATATGTACTTGAAACCATATGCCTTTCGCACCATTATAACCCATGGCGTGGCAAGTTTTTCTGCACCACGAATTCGAGCCCGAATTCGAGGCCTTGCCGGATGATATCCAGGACGAGCTATTGGCTCGCCTGAAGGTCTTGGAGAAATTCGGCCCCCGCCTCGGGCGGCCGCACGTGGATACGCTGGAAGGTTCGTCCTTCCCTAACATGAAGGAACTGCGATTTCGGCTCGATGGGCTGTGGCGCTTCGCCTTCGCGTTCGATCCCAACCGGCAAGCCATCGTGCTGGTTGGCGGCAACAAAATCGGCAAGAACCAGAGCCGTTTCTATCGCGACCTAATCAAGACCGCAGATCGCAGGTTTGCGGCGCACATCGCGGGGCTGCCCAAACGAACATCGTAGGAATGAGACATGAAGACGATTGACCAGATCATCAAGAAGCTACCGGCGCAACGGCGCGCCAAGGTGGGCGCGCGCGCGGAAGCGCTAATCGCTGAGGAACTCGCCTTGCAACACCTACGCAAGGCGCGCCGGCTGACGCAACGACGCATGGCAGAACTGCTCGGCATCGGCCAGGATAGCGTCTCGCGCATTGAGAACCGCAGCGACCTGCTGCTGTCGACGCTTAAGAGTTATGTTGAGGCGATGGGCGGCTCGCTGAAACTCGTCGTCGAATTCCCGGACAGCGTAACAGTGCTGTCTTCGCTCGGCGAGGCAGGCGAGGACAAAAGTATTCGGCCCGGCAAGAAACCGTCAAATGCCTCGCACCGTCTACCGGCGCCGCATTCGAAGGATTGATTCTTCCTGCCGGCGCTCACACCGCCAGGAAACGCGGGCGCCGGCCCTCGAGCGCCACGCAGGTCAGACGGCCGCTGGCATAGGCGCCGGTGTCGATGCCGATGCGGTTCGGCCGCACTTCCGGCTCCGGCACCGGCGTATGGCCGTGCACGACGGTCTTGCCGAAATCTTCTGTGCTCCCGAGAAACTCGCCGCGGATCCAGATGAGGTCTTCCTCGCTCTGACGATCGAGCGCCACACCGGGCCGCACGCCGGCATGGCAGAAGAAATAATCGCCGGCGCTGAACGACGTCCTGAGCCCGCGCAGAAAATCGCGGTGAGCGGGCGGCAACGCGGCGCGCAAGGCATCGCGCGCGGCGGCGAAATCGGCACGCCCCAGCCCGCGCAAGTCCACCCCATAAGAGCGCAGCGTCGCCAGCCCGCCATTGTCGAGCCAATGCGGGCCGACCGCGGGATCGGCCAGGAAGGTCTCCAGCACGTCCTCGGGATTGCCCTTGAGAGCGACCAGCGGCGCGGCGAAAGGGTCCTGCGCCAGGAGGTCGATCACGCCGCGCGAGGCCGGGCCGCGGTCGATATAGTCGCCCACCGTGACCGTGAGCGCGGCGGGACCACGCTCGGCGACGTCGCGCGCGATCGCCGCGATGGCGCGCTCTAAAAGGTCGAGACGGCCATGGATGTCGCCGATCGCGTAGATGCGTTGCGGGGCCGGGCCGGATTTCTCAAGCGGCATGGCGGGGGTGGGAGGCGGCGGTTCGGTCATGCCGTTCGGGTAATAAGCCGATTGGTTTGAATCAAGGCGGGCGGCGCGTCACCGGAAAAAGAATTATTGCAAAGCGGCGCTGCACCAGGCGGTTGAGCGGCCCTGATCCGGGCGTGATCCCGCGCGCGCCCGCGACTGGCAACTTCATTTCCACCATCGGCGGTT
>JARRNI010000556.1:0-4136 GCA_037385125.1 Pseudolabrys sp. | reverse complement strand
TCGTTTTCGCCATGGCGCTGCTCTTGGTCTATCTGGTGCTGGCCGGGCAATACGAGAGCTGGTACCGCCCGCTGTCGGTGATTCTGGCGGTGCCGATCTCGCTGATCGGGCCGGTGGCGGCGCTGCGCCTGCTGCACGTGGACAACAATCTCTATACGCAGATCGGCCTCGTCCTGCTGATCGCGCTGTCGGCGAAGAACGCCATTCTGATCGTCGAGTTCGCGCGCGAACTGCGCGAGGGCGGCATGCCGATCCTGGAGGCGGCGGTGGAGGCCTCGCGTGAGCGCTTCCGCCCGATCCTGATGACGTCGTTCGCCTTCATCCTCGGCGTGGTGCCGCTGGTGCTGGCGACCGGCGCCGGCGCCAATGCGCGCGCCTCGATCGGCATCACGGTGTTCACCGGCATGCTGGCCTCCACCTGCCTGGCGATCCTGTTCGTGCCGTCGTTCTACGTGGTGCTGCAGCGTTTCGAGGAATGGCTGGCCGTGCGCAAGCAAAGGCGCAAGGCGCAGGCAGCGGCCGAGTGAGGCGGCGGCAACAGGCTGTTTTCGCGCGATTTCGCCGGTTTTGTAGCCATAATCTGGTCGTACTCGGCGGGCTATGCTAGGGACCAGCGGCAATCACCCTCAATCCAACAGCCCTTGGCACCGGTTTTGCCGATGACACGTCACCGTTTCTGCGCGCGGCTTGCCTGCACGCTCCCGGCCGCGCTCCTCGCCGCTGCACTTTTCTCGGCGCCGGGCACGGCGCTGGCGCAGCAGCGCGGCTTCCTCGACAACCTATTTAACCGCGGTCAGCCGCAGCAACCGCAGCAGCAACAGCCGGCGCCGCAGGGGGCGCAGCCCCAGGTCGCGCAGGTCGGCGACGGCGGCGGCGTGCAGGCGCGCCTCGACCGCATCGAGAATGCGCTGCGCCAGCTCACCGGCACGGTCGAGCAGCTTCAGCATCAGAATCAGCTGATGCATTTGCAGCTCAAGCGCCTGCAGGACGACACCGAGTACCGCTTCCAGAAACTGGGCGTGAAGGGCCGCGCCAACGACGACGGCAATGGCGCGCGTTCGGCGTCCACCGGCGCCCGGCCCGCTGCACCGGCAGGGCAATCCGACGCCTTCAATCCGGCGCTGCATCCCAATGCGCCGGGAGTGCCGCACACGCTCGGCAACCCGCAGGCGATCGCCGCGCCCGAGCCGCAGCAGGGTCAGAACGGCGGCAACGAGCAGCTGGGCGGCGCGCCGGGCGGGCGCACGGCCGGCGCCCCGCTCGATCTGTCGACGCTCGCCGGCAATGGGCCGGCGCCGCAGCAGCCGCCCGGCCAGGTCGCCAATGCTGCGCCCGCCAACGCTGCGCTCGGCAATGCCGCGCGCGGCAACGGCGCGTCCATGCGCTCGCCGCAGGGTGCGCAGTTGCCGCCGGCGCAGGGCGGCCAATTGCCGGCGCCGCCGCCGCGCAATCCGAACGCGACCGGCGCCAAGCTCGCCACCCTGCCGCCGTCGGCGACGGCCAAGGACGAATATGAGCTCGCCTATGGCTATGTGCTGCACAAGGATTACGGACTGGCGGTGCAGGCGTTCCGCGATTTCCTGAGCAAATATCCGCACGAGAAGCGCAGTGCCGACGCGCAGTTCTGGATGGGCGAGGCCCAGTTCCAGCAGCAGCACTACCGCGACGCGGCGGAGACCTTCCTGGCGGTCTCCACCAAATACGCCCATTCCGGCAAGGCGCCGAACGCGCTGCTGCGGCTCGGCCAGTCGCTCGCCGCGCTGCACCAGAAGGAAGCGGCCTGCGCCACGCTCGCCGAGGTCGGCCGCAAATATCCGCACGCGTCTTCCAGCATCAAGCGCAACGTCGCGCGCGAGCAGAAGCGCACGCACTGCTAGGGGCTAATCGCGAAAAGTGCTATCGGCGGGGCATGGTGAACGTCATGCCGACGCCAACCGCCGAGCCGGTCACGCGCGCGGAAGCCAAAGTGCTCTTCGCCGGGCTTGAGCGTTTGCCCGCGCTGGTGCTGGCGGTGTCGGGCGGGCCGGATTCGACCGCGCTCATGGTGCTGGCCGCGCGTTGGCGCGGGCGCTTGAAGCGCGGGCCGAAGCTGATCGCGGTCACCGTCGATCACGGCCTGCGGCCGGTATCGAAACGCGAGGCGGCGGCGGTCAAGCGGCTCGCGCGCGACCTCGACATCGCGCATCGCACGTTGCGCTGGACCGGCGCCAAGCCGAAGACGGGCCTGCAGCAGGCCGCGCGCGCGGCGCGCTACCGGCTGCTGGCGCGGGCGGCGCAGCAGGCGGGCGCTACCCACATCCTCACCGCCCACACCCTCGACGACCAGGCCGAGACCGTGCTGATCCGCATGGCGCGTGGCAGCGGACTGACGGGACTGGCGGCGATGTCGCGGACCGCGCCGCTGCCCGTTGCGGGGCGAGGGGAGGTCGCCCTTGTCCGTCCGCTGCTCGACCTGCCCAAGGCGCGGCTGATCGCCACGCTGAAGGCGGCGAAAGTCCCCTTCGCCGAGGACCCCTCGAACTGCGATCCGCGTTTCACCCGGGTGCGGCTGCGCGGCCTGATGGACGCGCTCGCCGGCGAAGGACTGAGCGCCGCCCGGCTGGCGCTGCTCGCGCGCCGGCTCAGGCGGGCGGACCGGGCGCTGGAGGCGGCGACCGACCGCGCGGCGGCCGAGCTCGCTATGCCTCCCCCGCTACCGGGCGTGCTTGCTTTCGACGCGGGCGGGGTGGCGCGGCTGCCCGCCGAAATTGCATTGCGGCTCATCGGCCGGGCGGTCGGCACCGTGGGCGACGAAGGGCCTGTCGAACTCGCCAAGCTCGAATCGCTGCAAACCGCGCTCGCTACGGCCCAATCCGGCGGCCCCAAGCGCTTCCGGCGCAGCCTCGCCGGCGCCCTGGTGACGCTCAAGGGGACGCAAATCTTGGTGGAGCGGGCGCCGCCGCGGCATGGCAGATCCTTAACCAAGGGCGGAGCCGTGCGCCCGCAGCCGCGCTAGGATAGGGTAGAATATAAAAATACGAGGTCTTTCCCTTGCGGCTGGCGCTGCCTACATTGGGAAGGACCGGTGGACGTGAAGTCGCCACGAATCTAGGGCATTAGGGAACACGGCTGCGGCGCCGCGCGCGGCCGCTCAAGGGCAACGGATGAACGCCAATTTACGGAATTTCGCCCTCTGGGTGATCATCGTCCTCCTGCTTCTGGCGCTGTTCACGCTGTTCCAGAATCCGGGTCAGCACAGATCCCGGCCTGGTGCAGAAGCTCTATTCGAAGGGCGTCTCCATCACCGCGCGGCCGCCGTCGGACAACGTGCCGTGGTTCGTCTCGCTGCTCGTTTCGTGGCTGCCCTTCATCGCGCTGATCGGCGTCTGGATATTCCTGTCGCGCCAGATGCAGGGCGGCGCCGGCAAGGCCATGGGTTTCGGCAAGAGCAAGGCCAAATTACTGGCTGAAGCGCACGGGCGCGTCACCTTCGAAGACGTGGCCGGCGTCGATGAAGCCAAGCAGGACCTGCAGGAGATCGTCGAGTTCCTGCGCGATCCCGGAAAATTCCAAAGGCTGGGCGGACGCATTCCGCGCGGCGTATTGCTGGTCGGCCCGCCGGGCACCGGCAAGACGCTGATCGCGCGCGCTGTCGCGGGCGAAGCCAACGTGCCGTTCTTCACCATTTCGGGTTCCGACTTCGTCGAGATGTTCGTCGGTGTCGGCGCCAGCCGCGTGCGCGACATGTTCGAGCAGGCCAAGAAGAACGCGCCGTGCATCATCTTCATCGACGAAATCGACGCGGTCGGCCGTCATCGCGGCGCCGGCCTCGGCGGCGGCAACGACGAGCGCGAGCAGACGCTCAACCAGTTGCTGGTCGAGATGGACGGCTTTGAGGCCAACGAAGGCATCATCCTGATCGCCGCCACCAACCGGCCCGACGTGCTCGACCCGGCGCTTTTGCGCCCCGGCCGCTTCGACCGCCAGGTGGTGGTGCCGAACCCGGACGTGGTCGGCCGCGAGTCGATCCTGAAGGTACATGTGCGGAAAGTTCCGCTGGCGCCCGACGTGAACCTGAAGACGGTCGCGCGCGGCACCCCGGGCTTCTCCGGCGCCGACCTGATGAACCTCGTCAACGAGGCGGCCTTGATGGCCGC